>CAZMPP010000011.1:0-20951 GCA_964568035.1 uncultured bacterium | reverse complement strand
CCGCGTCAATCCAATTCCGACGGCGTTTTCGGTTCGCGTGCGCGGCTTACGGGTCGAGTTGCGGGAACCGGCGGCGTATGACGAGAGCGCGCGCAGCATACGCATCGGCGGCATCGACGTCGACGGAAAGATCGATACGGCCGCGTTAACCAAGTATCACGCGAGCGGGGCCTTTGAAAGGCGCCGCCGTTCCGATCCATTTACGGTTGACGGCAGCGTCGACGCAGTTCGCGGCTACGCCGATCACCGCGCCCGTGCGCGGGTCTTCCCGCTGCGCGCACTGGCGAATTATTTCGCCGATACGGCCGTAGTTCGCATCGTTCGCGGCGCGGCACGAAACTTCGACGCCGAGATCTACGCGCTCGGCGTCATCCCGAACGTCGCGCCGGAGTACCACGTCAGCTTGAGCCTCGATATGGAGGGCGGCCGCATCGCGTTGCAACCCTTGGCGGCGCCGATCGACTCGGTTCGCGCCCGGCTGCACGTGATCGATAACGTTTTCTACGTGCGCCACGCCACCGCAACGCTCGCCGGAATCCCGCTGAACATCGACGGCGGCGTCTACGATCTGACCGGCGGGCTGACGGGACACCAGCAGCTGCGCGTCGGCGTCTCGGGAACCGGCGACTTGCGAGCGCTGCGTGGAGCCTTCGATTTCATGCGCGATCAGCCCGTGTCGGGCTTGACGCAGCTCGGCGTGCTGGTTGCCGGACCGGTCGACGACCCCGTCATCGTGGCGCGGGCCACCTCGCCGCACGCGCGGTATCGCGCGCTGCCGTTCGACGCGCTCTCGGCCGGCGTTATCTACCATTCGGGCGTCGTCGCGCTGGCGCCGCTGAACGTTTCGTACGCCGGCGTCGACGTTGCGGTTCGCGGGACGCTGGTCATCGGTAAGCCGCTTAGATCGGACTTCGCCTTACACGTAAGCGGATCGGCACGCCGTCTTCCCTATCTCGATGAGATGCTCGGCGACGAGCCGGTCGAAGTCGACGCCGCGGCCACGGGCAGCGACTTGCTCTTTCACGTCGCCGGAAGCGCCGTATCGGCGCGCGGCGTGGGACGCCTTGCGGCGCTCGTCTCAATGAATCCCAACGGCACCGCGCGCGTCGAGCCGTTTTGGTTTCATACCGAGCGCGGAGACCTCGACGGCGGCTACGTCCTGGACCGTCCGCGTCAGACGAGCGCCTTCTGGTTGCAGGCCGATAACTTGCGCATGCGTCCGCCTCCACCGTATCCGGTCTTTCCGGGACTCGAGCTTCCGCAAATGCCTCCCATGTCGTCGCGCCGCATCGCCGCGAGCCTGGCCGGCGGAGGCGCGGGCGCGAAGATTTTTCTTGCCGGCAAAGTTACGGGCGACGACGCGACGATCGCTGGGGTGAAGTTCGATCGTCTCGAGGCGGGCTTCGGGGGGACGCTCTCGCAAGCGTCGATCAACTCCTTGCACGCTGCCGGTCCATGGGGCACCTTCAGCGGCCGCGGCAGTTTCTCGCCGCAGCAGTTCGTCGCACTGGGGAGTTACGCCGGGACCTTTGAGGGTTTGCAGCCGTTTCTCGGCAGCGCCATTACCGGACACGGGGGCATCGCCGGCTCCGTCGGCATCGCCGTCGCGGGAGATCGCATCGTCGTTCAGGGCTCGAACCTGGCGATGCACCACGCAACGCTTCGCAGCGTTCCGATCGAACGCGCGAGCTTGACGCTTGCGATTGAAAAAGACCGCCTGCAGATCTACTCGGCAAATGCTCGCGCCGCGGGCGGACGCGTCGTCGCGGCGGGAAGCTTCTCGCTCGCGCCGCCGAATCGCGCCGCCGGCGGGCCGGCTGTGGCCCTGATCGCCGACCGCCTCCATGCGGCGCAACTGCGTGGAATCGGATTGCCGCTCACGACCGGCAGTCTTTATGCAACCGGAAACTTGGCTGCCGGTTCGCCGACACCGATTTTCGACGGCGGTGTGGTCGTCGAGTCGGGGCGCATCGCGAACTACGGGCTCGCAGGGGCAGGCGAAGTGCGTCTCGCGGGCGACGCCGTTACTCTGCGGCGTATGCTCGGCGCGGTTGGGGGAACCTACGCACACGTCGACGGCACGATCGGTTCGCTGACGTCGGGTTCGCCCGTCTACGCGCTCGAAGCCGACGTACCGGCGGCGCGAGTGGCCAAGACGCTGCACGCCTTTGGCTTCCCCAACTATATGACCGACGGATCGTTTAACGCACGCTTGCGCGTGGGCGGGCGCAGCCTCGCGCCAACCATCGACGGTCGCGTTGAGGTGCCGGCCGGAGAGGTCAACGGCCTACCGTTCGTTGACGCTAGCGCGCAGATCGTTGCCGGTAACCGTGGAGTCAGCATCCACCAAGGTTCCGTCATCGTCGGAACCACCGCGGCGAGCTTCACGGCTGTGGCGCAGCCGGGCGAAACCGAGATCGACGTCAACGCGCCGCACGCCGATCTCTCCGATTTCAACAACTTTTTCGACACGGGCGACACGCTCGACGGAGACGGCAGCCTGAAGATCGCCGCCGACGCAAAGGGATCGCGTGTGACCTCGAGCGGCAACATCGACGTGCGCGGATTCCGCTATCGCAACTTACCGATCGGCGACACGCAGGCGACGTGGGCGAGTGCGAAAAACGCCATCGACGGCGATTTGACCGTCGGCGGCGCGCAGGGGATGCTGCGCGCACGCGGTTCGCTCGGGCTCACCCCGAGCCACGACTGGCAAACCATGTTGACGAACACGCGGTTCAATCTTGGCGCAAGCGTCCAGAATCTCGATCTCTCGCTTTGGATGCCGGCCCTCGGAATGCAGAGCGTGCCGATTACGGGGCGGGCGTCGGGCGACGCGACGGTCCGCGGACGTTATCCGGATCTGGATCTGCGCGCCAACGCCCGCGTCAACGGCGGAACGCTCGGGCCGCTGACACTCGAGCGCGCCGAGCTCTCGTTGCACACGGCAGGCAGACGCTTCGTGATCGACAATGCCGCGATGGCGACTCCGGACCTTACCGCAACCGCGTCCGGCACGCTGGGCCTAAGCGCCGACGCGCCGCTCGACGTACGCGTCCACGCTACGACCGATCGCCTCGCGCAGCTAACCTACTCCGTTTCACGAGTTCGCGTCCCGGTGAGCGGTTCGTTTGAATCGACGCTGCAAATCGGCGGCACCTACACGTCTCCGAACTTCGTTGCCGGTTTCGACGCTACCGGGGTGAGTGCGTACGGAATTCCGATCGCGTCGCTTTTCGGCGAAGTGCGCCTGCAGCACAACGCCCTAGTGCTTTCAAATGCCGGCGTGACCTTCGCTCGCGGTGAGGCTACGCTAGCCGGATCGGTACCGTTGCGGCTCAATCCGCTGCGCGTCGGCGATCCGGATCAACCGGTTAGCTTCGACCTCGGCATCGTCGGTCTCGATCCGGGAATCTTCAACGACACGCTGCGCAGTAACACCAAGCTCGGCGGATCGATCGACGGCCACATCGGACTTTCGGGAACGATCCGCCGTCCGGCCATCGTCGGACGATTCGCGCTGACAAACGGCTCGTACGTCAGCGACTTGGAACGCGCGCCGATTACGCAGATGGCCGCGGCGCTGGCCTTCAATCACACGACGGCAACTGTCGACCGTCTTTCGGCACGAGTTGGAAACGGCGTGGCGCAAGGCTCGGGGCGCATCGATTTTCCCAACGGCTTCGGCGCGAGCGGCGCGTCGCTCGCCTTCAAGGGCAGTGCGCGCGGTGCATCGCTGGATTTGCCGGCGTATGGCAGCGGAACGCTCGACGCGAACCTCGCTCTGCAAAAGCGTCCCGGGGCCAACGCGCTGCTCTCCGGCGACGTGACGTTGACCAACGCGACGCTGGCTTTTGCCGCTTTTATCAAGGCGGCCCAGGGTGCGGGGGGCGCATCGCTGCCGCCGTTGCCGCTCGCCTTCGATCTACGCGCCACCGCCGGAAAGAACGTTCGCGTTCGCGGTAACGGTTACGGCGCCGGCCTGGATCTGGGAGCGACCGGAACGGTGGCGTTGGGCGGCACGCTCACTGCGCCGACGCTCAACGGCAGCTTCGACTCTACCGGAGGATCGCTGACGTATTTCGACCGCGCGTTTCGCGTGCGCGAGGGCAGCGTGAAATTCGAGCGGGCAGATAGCCTCCTGCCGACGCTTCACGCGGTGGCGACGACGACGGTCGTCAACCCCGATCCCGACCGCGTAAGAAATCCCTTCGGAAGCGCCGAGATTACGATTACGGTCGACGGTCCGATTCAGGGGCTGCGCGTCGGCTTCACCTCCAACCCTACAGGTTACACACAGGATCAGATCTTGGCACTGATCGCGCCGCTGGGCGGTTTCGTCAGCGGAATCGGCTATAGCCGGCAGTCGATGCTGGCGCGGCAAAACCCCAACGGCATTACGCCGCTGGGCACACTCTCGCCCATTCCCGACGTCAGCGTCGCGCAGAATAGCTCGATTACGGTCGGGCAGGAAGCCTTCAATATTCTCAACGCGCAGTTCACGGCCGGCTTGCTGGCGCCGCTGGAGAGCACGTTGGGTCAAGGGCTGGGTCTTTCGAGCGTCAACCTCACGCTCGGCTACTACGGCAACGTCGGGGTGAGCGCGACCCGCCTCCTCGGCAAATCCGTGAGTGCCGTCTACGCGGTCACTTTCGGCGTGCCTCAGGTCCAATCGTTCGGCCTGATCACCAAGCCCAACGCGACGACGTCGGCGCTCCTCAACTTCTACTATCAGAGCGGCCCGACGAAGCTGCTGCAGTCGCCCAGTTCGCCGGTTGGGTATAACGTCGGATATCTGCTCGGCCAGCCGCTAATCTCTAATACCGGCTTCAGCCTCACCGTTCAACATTATTTTCCGTGAAATTATTAAGGTTAAGCGGAGATTCAGGCTTCGCGAACGAGCAAGGACCCCGGCGAAGGCGGGCGGAACAGGGCGTGCCGGACCGCGGGCGACTTCCTGCGCGCGGCGCACCTCGCTTAGCACCGGTCCCCCTTGGCATTTTGAGGATTGACTTTATCGGATGAACTTCGACCCCGCGCGGCGCTTCGGCGCGATGAGATGGTACGTCGCCGTTGCGTTGGCCCTGCTCGCGGCGGCCACTTTCGGCCCCGTGCCCGCAGCCGCAGCGACGGCACAGAAGATCGTCTCAGTCGACGTGACCGGTAATCTCCACGTCCCGACGCAAACGATCATGTCCGTGATCGCGGCGCGTCCGGGCCAACCGTACGACCCCAAGGTCGTTCAGGGCGATTTAGCTCGGATCAACGCCCTGGGCTTCTTTTCCGATATCGCGCCGCCGTTGGTTCGGCAGCGCCCTAACGGCATTGCGATCACGTACCGAGTCGTCGAGAACCCGGTGATCACCAAGATTGACTTTACCGGCGATTCGAAGGTGCCCAGCGATACCTTGCTTGCGCTGATGGATACTTCGGTCGGTCAAGTCTTTAACACGAACACGTTCCGCCAAGACGTTCTCAAGATCAATAACTATTACGAGCGCATCGGCTACGGCGGCCAGCTCCCGACCCACGTCAAGGACATCAACCTTAGCCCGCAGACCGGCGTCCTGACGCTGACGGTTCAAGAAGGCCTGGTCGTCCGGAACATCATCATTGGCGGCGACCCGCTCTTCCCGCCGCCGATCATTTTGCCGTTCCTCACGCTCAAGCCGGGAAGCGTCTACTCCGACGCCGTGCGTGACGCCGATTACAAGGCGCTCCAAAAGATCTACGAGACTCGCTTTCATCTCGAGATTGGAAACTTCGAGGGCGGCATCGTCCCGTCGTCGATCGATCTCAAGGCCGGTACCGCCGACGTCAAGTACGACATCTACGTCGCCCGCATCGCGGTCGTCGAAGTTACGGGCAATACCCGGACCAAAGACCAGGTAATCCGCCGCGAGCTGCGCGAGCGTCCGGGCATGGTGCTCAACACTGACGCGATCAAACGCGACTACGAGCGCCTCAACGCGCTGAACTTTTTCTCCAAGGTCGAGCCGGACGTTCGCCCCGGCCCCGACCCCAAGAAGCCGCAAGACGTCGCCTTGGTTTGGCACGTGACCGAGCAGCGGACGGCGACCGCCTCGCTGGGCTTTGGATACTCGGGCGGCATCACCGGTCAGGGCCTCTACGCAACGCTGGGCTTCTCCGACAACAACCTTCATGGAACGGGCAACTCGGCCGGCATTCAGTTCGAGGAGGGCGCGCGGACCGGCATCGCTCAGCTCACCCTCTCGATCCCGTACCTGTCGAATACGCCGCAAGGCATGAAATATAGCGCGGGCGGATCGATCTTTGCCAACCATTCGACGTACTACTATCCCGTTTATAGCGTCGGCGGGACTTCGGTCGTCAGCAATCCCAACGTTCCGATTCCGGTCACGCTGTACTCGGGCTCAAACGCGTCGCAGGTTCCCAACATCGTCGCGACCAGCACCTCGAGCACGGTCGGCGCCACCGGCAACATCGGCCGCCGGCTGAGCGACTACACGATCCTGACGCTGGCGCTGACCGGCGAAAAGATCAAATACGATACCACCGTCCCGTCGCCGTTTTTCTTCCAGGGCAACGCACCGAACATCGTTACCGGCCCGACACCGGGACCGCTCAACTCCCAGACCACGCAGTACGGGGGCTCGTTCGGTATCGCGGCCTCATCGATCGCCAACGTCAACACGGGATCGCCGTATAACTTGAATACGGCGGGTGTGAGCGTACAATCGATCACGCTGGACGACCCGTTCAATCCGCGCCAAGGCGTCAAGGCGCTGCTCAACTCCACGTACTCCGCGCCGGCGCTCGGTTCGAACTTCCAGTTCACGCAGAGCACGCTCGATTTGGCGAAGTTCTTCCCGGTGCTCAAAGACGCGACGATCGGCGTGCACGCCGTCGGTTATTTCTCGACGGGGATAATTCCGCCGAGCTCGCTCTTCACGTTCTCCGACCAGCAGATGCGCGGCTATAACACCGTCTTCTATGCTACCAATGCATATCTGGGCCAAGTCGAGCTGCGTCAGCCGGTCGCGCTGGATCGTCGAATAACGTTGGCCGTCTTCGTCGACGAGCTGGACTACCATATTCGAGGAGCCTACCCGTTGCTGAATCCGTACACCAACCGGATAACCGGGTATCCCGCGGACTGGGCGCTCTACGGCGACGCCGGCTTCGGCGTGCGCTTCGACGTGCCTCAGCTCGGACTGCGCACCGTCCGAATCGACTTCGCCAAAGGTCTCTACGGAACGCACACGAGCTTCGGCATCGGACAGAGTTTCTGATGCCCTCGCCGAAGAGGGCGTTCATGAAACTTCGATCAGCGGCCCTTGTGGGCGCCGCCGCGCTGCTCGCGATTACGACGACCCCCGGCGCAATCGCTGCGGACCTGACCGACGTCGGCTATATCGATCAAGCCGACGTTGCGAATCTGCCGGTCTTCGTCAACGCGAACCGGCAGCTTGCGTCGTATAAATCGCAGCTCGACGCGCAGTACAACGCGCAGTTGCGCAAAGCCCGCACCGACGCCGACCGGCAGCAGATCGCGCTGCAGTTTCAGCAACGGCTCAACGACCGCCAGCGCGACGTCGTCGGACCGCTCTTTCAGCGCGCACAGCTGGCGATTGCCGCCGTCTCGGCGACGCGCAGCCTCTCCGTCGTCGTTGACAAGCGGGTCGTAATTTACGGCGGCCAGGACATCACCAAGGACGTCGAGACGATTTTTGCTAGCCCGCAGGCGATACAACCGCCCGCGGCAACGCCGCCGCCCTCCGAGATCGGTTACGTGGATCAACAGGCCCTCGACGGGATTCCTAAAGTCCAGTCGGCCAATTCGGCGATGAGCCAATACGAATCGACGCAGCGGCAACTCTACTCGGCCAAGGTTGCGCAGGCCAAGAACGATACCGACAAGCGGCAGATCCTCACCGAGTACAACAAACTCATCGCCGACAAGCAGGACCAACTGCTCAAGCCGCTGGTCGATCAGACTCGCGCCGCTACGACGGACGTCGCGCGCAAAAAGAATCTGATGCTCGTTCTCGACAAAGCCGACGTAATTTACGGAGGCATGGACATCACCGCGGATGTCCAAAGTGCGCTCAATAAATAACGGCCGGCGGGTACGGCGCGGTGCAGCAGTAGCGCTCGCAAGCGTAGCGGCGACGCTAATCCTCGGCGGCTGCGGACCCAACGTCCACTCGAGCGCCATTCGCGGGACCGGCTACGTGCGGATCGACGACGTGGTGAAACACGATCCGCTCTATCCGCAACTGTCGCAGATCGACGACGCGATTGCCGCGATCAACCTCGAGTCGACGGGGCGTAAGGTTCCGCTCGGTGCGCAGCAAATCGCCGCCCAAACGGTAGAGCTCAACAAGGAGCTGCGCGACGCGCAGATTCGCACCAACAAAATCCTCGCCACTAAAGAACGCGATTACGCCGATCGTGAGAGCCGCGCCGTCCGTACGGCGCTGGCCGCAGCCGGCATTCGGGGTAACGGTGCGCTGGCGGCACAGCAGATGAGCGGTGAATCGGCCCGGCAAGCGCAGGACGCGGCACGCTCCGCCAACTCCGATTACATGGCCTACCAGCAAAACGTCATCGCACAAGATAATGCGGCCAGCTCGTCAATCGCCCGGGAGCTGCAAACCCAGGCGGCGGCCAAATACCGCGCCAAAGCGGAGCAGCTGCAGCAAAACGAGACCGACCTCGCGCTGCGTTTGACGCAGCAAGACGCGTCGGCACGCCTGGCGGTCAAGATGCGCCTCTCGAATCTGGCGATGGATCCGGCCGCGCGCAAACAGGCCGAATCGCAGCTGGCCGCGATCAACGAGAGGGAGACCGCCGCGGTCACCGCACAGCGCAACGCCGATGCCGCGACCCTGCGTGCCTACCACGCCCAACTGGACGCGCAGACCTCCGCCCAGATTCGCTCGCAGGTCGGCGCGATCCAAACTCAGACGCAGGCGAAGCTGGCCGCACATCGCAACGAGGTGACGGCGCAGTTGCGCAGTCTCGCCCCGGCGCCGGCTCCGACGAACCTGCCACCCGCGGTCTCCGCCCAAATCGCTCAGATTCACAAGCAGTTCGTCGGGCAGTTTCAAGCCGAGGCGAATAAGACCATCGCCGATTATAACGCCACCAAGACCGATCTCGACCGGCAATTCGCGGCACTTCACGGGGCCGACGTAGGCGCAACCGGCGCGGCCGCGAAGGAACTCGACTCGTTGCAGAAACGGCGCACCGATCTCTACCGGCAAATCGTCGCCCAGGTCCAGCGCGACGCTGCTCGGATCGCCAAAGATAGCGGCTTCGCCGTCGTCTTCGTTAACGTTCGCGCCGCCACGGGCGGCTACGATATGACCAATCAAGTGATCAAGGACGTGGAAAGCCAACACGAGTGAAAAAGTACAAGCATCTACTACCGTTCGCGCTCGCGGCGATGTTAACGGGCTGCGGAGCGAAAAGCTCCATCGGCCTGGTGGACGTGCAACGCATCGTAAGCAACTGGCCCGAATACCAAGGCTATCAAAATCAGCTGCTTTCGGAAGAGAAGTTGATCTCGTCGAAGCGGGAGAGCAACGCGCGCAAGACGCTCGACGCGACCGTGCTGCAAAAGAAGTACGCTAAAGTGACCGATAAGCTGTCGCAGCAGATCCGCGATGCCGCGGGAAAGATCGCGCAGCAGCGAAATCTGAAGCTCGTTTTGACGCGCGAAGGCATCGGCTACGGCGGCGTGGACATCACCGGCGACGTCGAGAAGGCGCTCAATATTACGGAGAAGGCGACGCCCACGCCCGGTACCTAGCGGGCACGACGTGACGGTTATGCTCGGCACGCTGCAAGACTTGGCCAAACGGCTTGGCGGACGGGTCGTCGGCGACGGCAGCGTCAAAATCGAGCGCGTCGCCGCGGTCGACGATGCGGAAAGCGGCGCTCTAACTTTTGCAACCAGCGAAGCCTATCTTGCCGCGGCTCTGCGCGGAGGCGCGGCTGCGGTCTTGGTCGAGGCCGAGCTCGCAACCGAAGCGCCGGCAAAGCCGCTGCTGGTCGTCGCAAACGTTCGCTATGCGCTGGCGGAAGTGTTACGCGCGCTGCAACGAGTCCGGCCGCGTGGTCCGTTCCGTCATCCGAGTGCGGTGGTCGCCGAGGATGCCGTTCTTGCCGGCGACGTGTACGTCGACGCAAACGCGTATGTCGGGAACCGTGCCGCGATTGGATTGGGAAGCGTTATCGGGGCCGGCGCGTACGTCGGCGAGGACGCCGTCGTCGGCGAGTCGGCATGGATTCATCCGGGCGCGCGTTTGATGGCCGGCTGCCGCATCGGCGATCGCGTCGTGCTGCATCCCGGGTGCACGATCGGCAGCGACGGCTTCGGCTGGACGTTTGTCGACGGCCGGACGGAACGAATCCCGCAAGTCGGAAACGTCGTCTTAGAAGACGACGTCGAGATTGGTTCCAATACATGCATCGATCGCGCGCAGACGGGAAGCACGCACGTTGGGGCCGGCACCAAGATCGACAATCTGGTGCAGATCGGACACAACTGCCGCATCGGCAAGCACTGCGTAATCGCGTCTCTCTCCGGGCTCGCCGGCACGACGGTACTCGGGGACTACGTAAAGGTGGCGGGACAGGCCGGTTTTCGCGGACACATCACGGTGGGTTCGCGGGTTACCATTGGGGGCCGTGCGGGCGTCTGGGGAAACGTCCCCGACGATGCAACCATCTCCGGAAATCCGGCGCTCGACCATCGCGACGATCTTCGCCGAGAGGTCATGATTCGCAGGCTGCCAAAGCTGTTCGATCGTGTTGATGCTCTGGAGCGTTTGCGCTCGCGCTCGCGCCAGGGAGAGTAACGCCCGATGATGCAGGCGACGCTCCGCGACAGCTTGCACTTCGAAGGCGTCGGACTTCACACCGGTGAGCCTGCAGCCGTCGACGTTCGCCCGGCGCAACCCGATAGCGGATTTGTGTTCGTCGTCGAAGGGAGGCGCTTTGAAGCGACGGCCGACCGCGTCGTCGATACGGCGCGCGCGACCGTCCTTGGCAGCGATGGCGTACGCGTGTCGACGACCGAACACTTACTTTCGGCGCTCTTTGCTATGGGCATAAGCAATGCCGAGATCCACGTTGAAGGACCCGAGATTCCCGTGTGCGACGGCAGCGCCGCAGAGTTCACCGCTGCCATCGACGCTTGCGGTACGGCGCCGCAGTCGCGGCCGCGCCCGGTCTTGGAACTCGAGCGGCCCGTTTACGTGCGTTCCGGCGAGAGAATGATCGCCGCGTTTCCAGCCACCGAGTTCGGCGTGCGTTTCGTCGCGGACTTTCCGGCGCCGGTCGGAACGCAATATTTTTGCGCGACGGTCGAGCCGGAGCGATATCGCAGTGAGATCGCGGCAGCGCGCACCTTCGGCTACCTGCACGAGATCGAAGCGTTACGCGCTCGCGGATTGGCACGCGGAGGAAGCTTGGAGAACGCATTGGTCTTCGGTCCCGACGGACCGCTGCAGCCCTTGCGCTGGCCCGACGAAGCGGTGCGGCATAAGGTGCTGGATTTAATTGGCGATCTCGCGCTGCTCGGCGCGTGGCCGAAATGTGAGATCGTCGCCATTAAGAGCGGGCACGAGCTTCACGCGGCGCTCGCCCGCGAGCTGCGCGCGCTGATGCCCGTCGAGTCCGCATAGGAGAAAGGTGTGACCGTACTCGATATCCGAGCTATCTTCGAGAGACTACCGCATCGGTACCCGATGCTGCTGGTCGACAGAATTCTCGAGTTCGAACCGATGGTTCGGGTGCGAGGATACAAAAACGTAACGTACAACGAGCAAATCTTCGCCGGCCACTTTCCCGGCAATCCGGTGCTGCCCGGCGTCTACATGATCGAGGCGTTGGCTCAACTCGGCGGCGCCATGATTTTGGAGCCCGGGGAGTTCTCGCGTAAGACGCCCTATCTCGCCGGCATCGACAAAGCGAAGTTACGGCGTCCGGTCGTTCCCGGCGATCGTTTGGACATGGAAGTGACGATGCTGCGCCACAAACGGAATATCGGATGGGTCGCAGCCGAGGCAAAAGTCGAAGGGCAGTTCGCGTGCTCGGCCGAGCTGATGTTCTCCATTGCTTCGGATCCGCGAATGTTCGGCACCGACGCCAGCGTGCTGCACGTTTAGGTTCGGCGTCCGATGCTACACCCTACCGCGATCGTTCATCCCGGCGCGGAGATCGGAAAGGACTCCGATATCGGCCCGTACTGCATCGTCGGAGAGCACGTGACGATCGGTCCGCGCTCGGTACTCCAGGCACACGTCGTCGTCAACGGATGGACGGAGATCGGCGAGGATTGTCTGCTCTACCCGTTCTCGACAATCGGCGCGGCCTCGCAGGACCGTAAGTATACCGGGGAGCGCGCCTACACGCGCATCGGCGACCGGACCGTCCTTCGCGAGTACGTCAGCATTCAGCGCGCCACCGGTCAGGACGAGGTCACAGCCGTGGGCAGCGACTGTCTTCTTTTGGCGTACGTTCACATCGCCCACAACTGCGTTCTCGGCAACGGGGTGACGATGAGCAACTTAGCGCAACTGGCCGGCCACGTTACCGTCGGTGACTACGTCACCATCGGCGGACAGACCGGCGTTCATCAGTTCACCCGCATCGGGCGGCACGCCATGATCGGTGGAATGAGCAAGGTGATTAAAGACGTGCCGCCGTTCTTCTTGGTCGAAGGGAATCCGTGTCAGCCCTACGGCCTCAACAGCGTCGGCCTGCGCCGCGGCGGCTTTACCGTGGAGGAGCGCAACGAGATTAAGCGCTTCTACAAGCACCTCTACAATCCCAAACACAATGTATCGCAAGCCATCGAAGCGATGAAGGAGCAGGTAGAGACCGCACCGGGCCGCGAGATCATCGCCTTCCTCGAAGCCCCATCGGAACGCGGCGTTCTCAAGATCCCAACGTAACGCCGGGCATAACAGGCGGCGGCGTGAGATATTTCTTCTCGAACGGCGAACCCTCGGGCGAAGCCATTGCGATGCTCCTGGCCGACGCGATTAAGGACATCGATCTCGAGGCGAAGTTTGAAGGCATTGGTTCGCAGCGGATGCGTGCCGCCGGCTTTACGCTCTGGCGCGATCACACCGGGTGGGCGAGCATGGGGCCGGCAGCGGCCATTCCCCGCATTCCCAAATTGCTGGCCGCGATGTTATTGACGGCATCGCACATCGCCAAGACGAAGCCGGACTTGGTCGTGCTGGTCGACTTCGGCGTCTTCAACCTCCGGCTCGCCAAGCAGCTGCGCCGCATCGGTTACCGCGGACCGATCGTCGACGTCTTTCCCCCGGGAACCTGGCTCGACAACGCCGACAAGGCGCGAACCGTCAGCAGCGTGACGTATCCCGTCACTGCCTTCGAGCATCAGTATGAGTTCTACCGAAGTTTAGGTTGCCGGATCGCCTATTTCGGACATCCGCTGGCGAGTCGTTACGCACTGCGGCCGCTGCGAGCCGCGCCGCCGCCCGATGGCGGTATCGTGGCGATGCTTCCCGGCAGCCGCGGGGGCGAGCTGCGCCGGCACATTCCGGTGATGATTGCGGCGTTCCGCGCGCTGCGCGAGCTGCGGCCGAACCTGCGCGGCGTCTTCGGCGCGGCCGACGATCGAGCGGAGCGTAAGATTGCCGCCGCGATCGCGCGTGAAGAATTGAGCGGCGCGAGCATCGCGCGCGGTGTGAGCGCGGCCGTTGCCGATGCGGACGGCGCATGGGTAGTATCGGGAACCGCCGTGTTGGAGACGGCGCTGTTGGGCGTCTGTGCCGTAGCTATCTACGTGATTCCAAAAGCGCTAATTTGGTACGGGCATCGAATGATCCGGCATCGGTACATCACCCTGCCCAATCTCGTTTTGGGGCGCGAGGTCGTTCCCGAGCTGCTGCAGGAAGCGGCGACGCCGCAGCGGCTGGCCGAAACGCTCGACGCCTTGATTCGCGATCCCGGCCGGCAGTACGCCGATTTCGTCGAACTGCGCGCCGCCCTCGGGCCGGCCGACGCACTTCAACGCTGCGCGCACTATGCCGTCGAAGTTGCCCGAACCTCGTGATACGCATCTATCACACGTCGGATCTGCACGATCACCGCGGTATCGCGACGCCGCTGCGACGATTGCGCGAGGAGCGCCCGGGCCTGCTCTTCGACTGCGGCGACTCGTTGCGCGGTAGCCAAAGCCTTTATTTACGCAACGAGCCGATGATGGCCGAGCTCGATGCGGCGGGTTACGATGCCCAAGCGATCGGCAATCGCGAGTTCCACTATCTTTTCGGACTTTTGCGAGCGCGCGCGGCCAAGATGCAGCACCCGCTGGTCTGTACGAATCTGCAGGACGTTAAGGGGCGGCCGTTGCCGTTTGCGCGTTCGTTGCAGTTTACCGCCGGCGATCCGGCCGGACCGACCAAGATCCACGTGCTCGGCCTCTTGATCATGCAATATCCGCAGAGCAGCCCGTGGGAACGAGTCTTCGGGTGGCGGTTCATCGATCCGTGGGAAGCGGTTGAGCCCTATGCACGGGGTTTACCCGACGGTGAGATGCTCGTAATCCTCTCTCACGTCGGTCTGTCCTTGGATACCGAGTTGGCCAAGCGGGTTCCGCGCATCGATCTGCTGCTCGGCGGTCACAGTCACGACACGCTGGAAGCGCCGCGCTATGTCGGCGACGTGCCGATCGTTCACGCCGGGCCGTACGGGCGCTTCGTCTCGCGCAGCGAGCTGGGCTACGACGCGCAGCAGCGCCGCTTTACGCTCGCCGATTTCAGCCTCGTTCCGTTGTTGAATGCCGCGTGAATCGCGTACTCTTCGTCACCAACGGTCACGGTGAGGCCGCCATTGCCGAGCGAATAGCGCACGAGCTCGGCAGGTTGATTCCCGCCGTACGGGCCGACCATCTGGGATTGGTCGGAGAGACTCGGCACGAAACGATGAACGAGGTTGGCCCGAGGCGCAGCATGCCGAGCGGCGGTCTCATCGCGATGGGCAATTTGCGCAATCTGGCACGCGACTTCGCCGCTGGGCTGCCAGCCTTGACGTGGGCGCAGACGAGCTTTCTGCGGCGCGCGCGAAAAGCGTACGACGCCGTGATCGCGGTCGGCGACACCTACGTGTTGATGATGGCTCTTCTGGTGCGCAAGCGCACCATTTTCGTCGGTACGGCCAAAAGCGTCCGGGTGGCGCCCTACGGCCCGGTGGAAGAACGCATTCTTGCTCGGGCAGCGGCGCGGTTCGTGCGCGACGAGGCGACGGCTTGCGCCCTGCACGAGCACGGACTGGCGATGGAGCCGGCGGCCAATGCAATCGTCGATTTATTCGACGTTCCCGACGATGCGGAAGCACCGCGCGCCGTAAGTGGATTTGATCCGGCGCTGGCGATCTTTCCCGGAAGCCGCGAAAGCGCGTATGCGGATGCGGAGTTCCTATTGCAGGTTACCGCCGCGCTCGCCGCAAGACGTCCCGCGCTCGGAGCCGTGCTGTCGGTAGCGCGCGGTTTGAGTTGGGAACGCTTTGCCGGCCTCGCCGAGCGCGCCGGCTGGCAGGTGCGCACGCAACGTGACGAATCGATTCCATTCGTCTTGTCCCGCGACGGGCGCGAGATCGTACGCGCTTGGAACGGCTCGCTCGGATCCGTGCTTCGCCGCGTAGCACTCGTGCTGGGTCAAGCGGGTACGGCAAACGAAGCGGCCGCGGCGGCCGGCGTGCCGGTCGTGGCGTTCGAGCGCGACGGCGGGCGCAAGATGCGATGGTACCGGCGGCGGCAGCGCGGTCTGCTCGGCGATGCGCTCGCAGTATTTTCCGGGCGGCTCGACGATGCGGTTGCCGGCGTCGAGCACATTCTCTCCGATCCCGCGCTGCGGCGACGGATGGGCGAGACGGGACGCGAGCGAATGGGCGAACCGGGCGCGGCGGCGCGCATCGCGCAGCGCATCGCATCGTTGATCGGCGAGGTGCCGTGCGGCGCTTGATGCCGGCGGCGCTCGCGTTGATGTACGCGATCGTTCCATTGCTTCCGAGCTTCATCGCGCTGACGGGCGTGGCGTTTCCCGGCGTATCGCTCGTTCCGCGAGGGCTGACCTACGCCGTTCTCGCGCTCTGCGCGTTGCTGGCGGTTTACGCCATTACGCTGCTCGTGCGCTACCGGGCACCCGGGACCCAGCCGCTATTGCTGCCGTTCCTATCCGTCTTCGCCGCCGGGCTTCTCGCCGACGTCGTTGGATTCGACCCGAGCTCGGGACTGCTCTTTACCTTTATCGGCGGAATGCCGATCGTTTGGCAGGCGTCGATCGCACGATTCTACGGCGATCGCAACGTGGCAACGACGCTCTTTTGGGGCTATCTTATTTCAGGCGGCGTCGCTGCCGCGGCCGCTATCGCGATGGTCGCACTTCGATATCCGCCACTGCAGTACGCAATCACGCACGGCCGGGCTACGGGGACGTTCGTTCTTCCCGGCGAGCTGGCGGGTTACTTGATCGTGTTGTTGCCGGTGGCGTACGTGCTCGGCCGCGTCGGCCGCACGCCGGCGCTGCGAGCGGTCAGCTGGATCGTGCTCGCGATCGGCATCGTCGCGCTGGCGATGACGTATTCGCGCGCCGGCTGGATGGGATTCGCCGCCGCGGTGGCTTTTTTGGTCGCAGTGCGAACTCGTCACGGTGCCGGCGGGGCGGCAGCGGTCATCGCGGCGGGAGTCTTGGCGGTTCTCGCACTCTTCAACGCGCACCACAATCCGAGCGAGGATTACACGCGCCTCGCGATCTGGAAGGCGGCTGAGGGCATCATCGATCGCTTTCCTTTGACCGGCGTGGGGCCGTTCAACTTCTCACATCTTTACGCCGTCGTGCACGGCCCGGACGCCGACGCAACCGCGTTCCACGCACACTCACTCTATCTCACCTTTCTCGCCGAGTTCGGCATCGTGGGGATCTGCACGATCGCCTGGACGATATGGCGCTTTGTTTCGGAACTTCGCCGCCGCCTGGCGCGAGCGCCGGCGCCGGCGGCGTTCCTAGCGCTCGGCGTAACGGCGGGACTGATCGGCGTCGCCGTGCAAGGGCTGATCGATACCGTGAGCGTTGTAATTTTCGGGTTGTGGATGCCGACGATGGGACTCGCTTTAGCCGCGGCTGCCGGCGGTGAAAACGGCCCGACGATCGATGAGCAATGCGACGTCTCGGCGCCATAGCGGCTGCCGGCCTTTGGCTGCTGGCCGGCTGTAACCCGCAGCCGCCCAAGGCCACGCCCGCGCCGTCGGCGGCAGCCGCGCACCCGTCGCCCACCCCGCTGGTGCTGAAGATCACCGGCAAGGGCACCGCCAAGCGTCCCGTACACCTCATTCAGCAAGTCCACAACCGCGTAGATTACGATTTGCTCGCCAGCTCGTACGAGAGCCGAGGCCCGCAAGGCAGCGCCCGCGCGGTCTTTCAAGACGCGCGAGTGACTTTCGTCGACCCCAAGGGAGCCAAGGTTGCGGCGACTGCGCCGCAAGCGGTCGTCGATCAAACGACCAAAACGGTCACCTTGCTCGGCGGCGTCGTCGCGCACACGTCGTCGGGGACGACCCTGCAATGCGATCGCCTCGAGTACTTGAGGGACCTCGGAATGCTGCACGGGGACGGCAACGTCATCGTTACCGATCCCAAAGGCTTTCGTGCGACCGGGTCGAGCTTCGACTCCGATATTTCACTGACACATATAAGAATGCAATGAGCGAAAAAGCAGCGATTAAAGTGCGCGGACTCGTCAAACGCTACGGCGAGCGCACCGTCGTCAACGGCGTTACGGCCGAGGTCGAAACGGGTGAGGTCGTCGGTCTGCTCGGGCCCAACGGCGCCGGCAAGACGACGACGTTTTATATGGTCGTGGGGTTGGTCAAGCCCGACGGAGGGAGCGTCGCCTTGGAAAACGGCGAGCGCGAGATCGAGCTGACGTCGGCCCCAATGTACGCGCGGGCACGTAACGGCATCGGCTACCTGGCACAAGAGAACTCGATCTTCAGAAAGCTTTCGGTCGGTGATAATATTCGCCTGATCTGGGAGCAGAACGGGGTAGGGCACGACGAGCGCGAGCGCCGTCTGCCTGCGCTGCTCGAAGAGTTCGGATTGAGGGCGTTCATCGACGCGCGCGGCGACAGTCTCTCGGGCGGCGAACGGCGGCGCGTTGAGATCGCGCGCGCTCTGGCGATTCAGCCGTCTTTTCTCTTACTCGACGAGCCGTTCACCGGAATCGATCCAATCGCCGTCGCCGACATTCAGGCGATGATTCGCCAACTGCGCGATCGCGGGCTCGGCATCCTCATCACCGACCATCAGGTTCGCGAGACGCTGGCCATCGTGGACCGTGCGTACATTCTCAATAACGGGCGCATCGAAGTCTCCGGTTCGGCGCAGGAAGTCTTGGACTCGCCGATCGCGCGGCAGTTCTATCTCGGCGAGGGGTTCCGGCTATAAGACTGACGATTCTCGACC
Source organism: uncultured bacterium (assembly GCA_964568035.1). Lineage (GTDB taxonomy): Bacteria > Vulcanimicrobiota > Vulcanimicrobiia > Vulcanimicrobiales > Vulcanimicrobiaceae > Cybelea. Next base: position 2,460 of record CAZMPP010000011.1, on the reverse strand, counting down.
GGTACATGCTGACGGAGCTTGCCGGTCCGTTCGTCTTCGGTCTCTCCGCCTTTACCCTGATCTTTGCCGCGACCGAGATTCTCAACATCGGCAAGCTGGTCAGCAACGAACACGCGCCGATCTGGGCGGCGCTTCTCGTTTTCTTGTGGTCGCTGCCGGGCGACGTCGTGCTCGTCATTCCCATGGCGCTGCTGCTGGGCACGCTGCTCGCCGTGCAGCGGCTCTCGGGCGAGAGCGAAATGACCGCGATGAAAGCCGCCGGAATCACGTTCGCGCGCATGGTCGCGCCGCTGCTTGCCGTCGGCATCCTCATGTCTTTCGTCACGTACTTGTTGCAAGAGGGCGTCGTACCGTACGCCAACGGACAGCTCAGCGAGATCGAGTACGACGTTATCAAGCACGTCAGCGCGTTCAGCCGCGATCTGACGGTGTCGGCTCCGCTTCCGGGCGGAGGCCGCCAAGTAACGATCGCCACCGCCTACGATACCAACTCGCGGGCGCTGCTGCACGTCACGCTGATTCAATACGACAACCACAACGAGCCGCGGCAGATCGTCTTTGCCGATCGGGCCGAGTTTACTGCAGATAAGTGGACGCTGGAGAACTCCAGCGTCTATCGCTTCAACCCCGACGGAACCACGCTCGCCGAGCCGAAAATCCCGCAACAGGAGGTCGAAATCGGCGAGAATCCAACCGGTCTCGTCAAGCGCATGAGCAACGACGATCCAGAGAATATGAGCCGCTCCCAAATCGCCGACGTCGTCCGCTCGGGCCAGCTGACTCAGAACGAGCGCCGCAAGTACGTGACGGTCTATCAAGAGAAGCTCGCCCGGCCCTTTGCGTGCTTCGTCTTCATATTGATCGCGATTCCGTTCGGGCTTCGCTCCATACGTACCAGCGGCAGCACCAGCCTCGGCTTCGGTTTGTCGCTGGCCATCGTCTTCGTCTATTACGTCGTAATGACGATTTGCTCGTTTGCCAGCGAAGCGATGCTCTCGTTTGCGTGGCTGTGGGCGTGGATGCCGAATATTCTCTTTACGGCCATCGGCCTCGGCCGGCTGCGACGCGCGGCTTCGATATGAACCTCGTGGAGTTCATTCGCGGCATCGGCAACGTCGCGCTGGTAATGGTACTGGCGGGAACGGTCGCCTACGTTGGGGACCGGGTCGGCCATCAGGTTGGACGACGGCGCCTCAGTCTGTTCGGCATACGTCCGCGCTACACGTCGACGATCGTGGCCATCGCGACCGGAGTGATCATCGCGCTGGTCGTTACGCTCGGAGCGATCTTTGCGTCGGAGCAGGTCAAGACCGCCTTCTTTAAACTCACTTCGCTGAACGCGCAAATCGCCGAGCTGCAGACGCGGCAGCGGGATCTCGAAGCGAAGGTGAACAGCGGCCGGCTCGTCTTTCCGGTGGACACGCTCATGGTTCCGTTCTATCGAAGTATCGCGCAGTCGGCCACGCCCTCGCAGCGCCTCTCGACCATACGCGATTATTATTTCTTCGCCGTGAAGTACGTCAATGCGACCTATCCGAGACTGGGTTTGCGGCCTTACGCGATTCCGCCCGATGCCGAGAAGAAGCTTCGCGGGCTCGCCAACGACCTCACGACGGCGGCGAAGCTCTCGCAAGCGAATGCAATGCTGACCGTCACGTCGGACCAGAACCTCTTCGAAAACGACGAGATTCACTTTGCGATCAACGTGACGCCCGACATCAAATACTTCGACAAGGGCCAGGTCATTGCTCAGCTGGTAATACCGGGTCACAGCGGCGCGAGCGTCAGCATCGCCCTGGCCCAACTCGAAAACTACGTTTCGATCACGGCGCGCCGGCTGCACTTGCCGTCGTTCTTAGCCAGCACGTTCGCAGCGATGCAGCTGATTCCAGACGCGCAACAGATGCAGCAGCGCATTTCCAAACCCGGAACGTACGTCCTGACGGCGTTCTCAGCCGCAGACTTCTATCCGCATATGGGCAGCATTCCGATCGTTATCGTCCTGACCCGAGAGCCGTGACGGCGGGCGGCGGCGCCGTTTTGGGAATCGATCCGGGCCGCAGTAAGGCGGGCTACGCCGTCGTCGAGTCGTCGGGCACCGCCATTACCGCCGGCATCGTACCGATCGACCGCTTGCACGTTTGCGTGCGGGAGCTTCTCGCCGCGCACCACATCGACGCCATCGCCCTGGGCCGCGGCACAAACTCCCGCCCGGTGAGAGCGACGCTAGCCGAGCTTGGCCCGCCCATTCATTGGGTCGACGAGTACGAGACCAGCCGGGCCGCCCGGGCTCTTTTCTTTGAAGAGAACCCGCCCCGCGGCTGGCGTCGCCTGGTCCCGATCGGGCTCCAGCTCCCCAACCGGCCGATCGACGACTACGCGGCCATTTTAATCGCCCGGCGGTACCTTGCAAGGGGAGTCGAGCCTCGGCCTCCAAGGTAGGAGTCCCCCGCGTGGAAG
>CAZMPP010000010.1:17927-21854 GCA_964568035.1 uncultured bacterium | reverse complement strand
CGGTGCGGGCCGACGATCAGTATGACGTTGGCATGTCGCCGGTCCTCAACGTCCGGATCGCCCGCGGGAATCTAACGATCCAGACCTGGGACCGTCCGCAGATCATGATCTCGTCCAGCCAGAATATGGACGTCCGTCAGGTGCCTCCCGAGCAAGTCGACTCGCGCATTCCCAGGCAGTTGCAATTCAAATCGCAGCGGATCGACAGCGAGCACGGCACCGTAGAACTGCCGGCGGAATCTTTCGTCGTTCCCGATTTAAGCGGCGGTAACCACCAGGCACTCGTCGCTTCCGGACGCGGCCAGGTGACGATTACGATTCCACGCACCACGGCGATGGTGATCGCGCACGTGCGCGCCGGTACGCTGAGCCTGCAGAACTATCGCGGCGTCTTCGTGTTGCGCGGCCGCTCGGCCGAGATCACCCTCGACAACGTCGGCGGCACCGGATACGTCGAATCGCTGCGGGGGCGCGTCGCGGCGACGAACTCCTCGTTCGACCGGCTGCGCGTGCGGACGGCCACCAGCAACATGCTTTTCCGCGGCTGCACGTCGCAGCAGATTCAAGCCACCAGCACCTACGGTTCGATCGTTTACGATAACGGCGACTTTCAGGCCGGGCTGGCGCGCTTCGAATCCGACCACGGCAACGTCGCGCTCGGCGTGCGCGGTGGTGCGCAGATCGGTGCGCACAGCGGCTCGGGGCACGTCGTTTCAAACTTCCAAGACGACGCGTTCGTGCAAGGTAACCCGGAGACGAAACAGGCTACGGTCGGCGGCGGTGGTCCGGTCGTTACCGCGACCTCGAAGAACGGCTCCGTCTATCTCTATAGTGGATCGATGGAAGCGCAGCCGCAGGTGCGCCAAGAGCTTAGCGGCAGCATGCGCCTGCCCATGGAAACCTTTCCGGCGCCGCGACGGCGTCAGCAGCAGGCAGCGCCGCCGCCGGCATAGGCGATAAGGGTATCCAGATCCAGCGTTAAGCCGTCATAAGCGGCGATCGCGCGCAACCCCAGTTCGTCCTCGAGTTCCACCGCCAGCCGCGGCGGATCGGCCTCCAGCATCTTCGTGCCGAAGTGCGCGAAGACGGCGAGCTTCGGACGAACCTCGGAAACGACGCGTTTTGCATCCTGCCAGGTGAAGTGATCGGCGTTGATGTCGTCGCGATAGCGCAAGACGTTGATGACGAGCACGTCGGGCCGGTGCGCGGCGTAGTCGGCGGCCAAGCCTTCGAAGAAACGACCGCAGGGAAGGTAGGCCACGCGTAGGCCGTCGTGCACGAAGTGCAGGCCGTGCGTGGCGACGGCGTGCACGTGCGCCATCGATGTATACATCGCGACGTCGCCGATAAGGTACGGACCGCTGCTGGGTTCTAGCCGCTCGATACGCTCGACGAAGCGCCGCGCGTAGGGCAGCACGACGGGATCGTTGTCGAACGCGTCGGCCGGAGCGAGCACCGCGCCGCGCCGGCGAAAGCCGCCCGACGTCATCGCCTCGATGAGCGCGTTGACGTCGGCCGAATGATCGAGATGCTTGTGCGACAAGACGATCGCATCAAGATCGCGCGGATTGCAGGGCGGCACGTGCGACAGTGCGCGCACGAGGGCGCCCGGACCCGGGTCGACGTGAATCTGCGTCTGACCGAAACGCAGCCACATGCCGCCGGACGAGCGCAACTGGCGCGCGACGACGAAGCGCGCACCGCCGCTTCCTAAAAAGAGAATCGACGAACTCAAGTCAGGACCGGAAGCTGTACGAACTCGCCGCCCAGCAGCGGGGCGGAGGGACGCCCGAGCCAGCGTTCCAGCACGGTAGCGTAGACGCCGCGGAAATCTGTCGTGAAGCGCACGTTGCCCATGTTCGTCGCGCCGAGGTCCGGCGCCTGACCGTACAAACCACCTTTGACGCCGCCACCGATCATGAAGAGGGGTGACGCTTCGCCGTGATCCGTCCCGCGGCTGCCGTTCTCCTCGATGCGGCGGCCGAATTCGCTGAAGGTGACCGTTAGCACGCGGCGATCGTTGCCGTGGGCGGCGAGATCTTGGTAGAACGCGCCGATCGCGTCGGAAAATTCGGCCAGTAGGCGATTTTGGGTCGTTTTTTGACTGACGTGCGTATCGAAGGAGCCGTGCTCGACGTAAATCGCCTTGGTGCCCAAGTGGCTGCCGACGATTTGCGCCGCCAGCGCCAAGCTGCGGCCGAGACCCGTAGCCGGATAAGATGCCTTAGTAACATATCCCGAAACCAGTCTCGGCAGCTCTTCCGAGCTCCGCTGCGCATCAGCCTCGATCTCCATTACGTGCGCGAGGTACGGCGACTCGAAGGGCAACCGACGGTCGCGCGCCTGTTGCGCAAAGGCGCGTCGCGCCGTCGCGTTGCCGTCGGCGATCATCGCGTACTCTCGCAGACCCGGAATCGCCGGGACGTCGGTGCGATTGGAAACCATCGCCTCGGGGAGCACCTTCGAAACGGCGACGCCTTTGAAGAGATTCGCCGGCGGCAGCCCGGCGTCGTCGAGATAGCGTCCCAGCCATCCGGTGTGTTCGTAGCGGTCGGGCGCAGCGGTCTGCCAGATTTCCGTAGAGCGAAAGTGCGAATGATCGGGGTTGGGATAGCCGACGCTTTGCACGATCGCGACCATGCCTTTATCGTAGAGCGCCTTGAACGACCGCATGCCGGGATTGAGGCCGACGTGCGCGTCGATGGCCAGCACGTCGTGACGGTCGATTGCCAATCCGGGTCGAACCTGATAGTAGCGATCGTTGCCGTGCGGCACGACGCAGTTGAGCCCGTCGTTGCCTCCATGCAGGTTGACGAGCACCAAACAACGATCGGTACCGCCGGGCAGCCCCGGCAGCGGCGTCTGCGCCAGCGCGCGGGCAAAGACGTGATCGGGATTCGCCAACACGGCCAATCCGGACGCCGTCGCCAACAAAAAGTTGCGTCGTTGCATTAGTTCAGCTGATACGCGGGCGTCGCCATCGCCAAATAGGCCGCGCCGCGCAGGCGTTGGTCGTAGTTTTCAACCGAGAGCGTGCCTAGCGCGGCGCTACCGGCACCGCCGAGATACCCCTGAAGCTCGAAGAGCGCAGCCGGCGCCGCGTCGCCCTGGAGAATCGTTTGAGCGAGCCGCTTCGAAACGTCTTGCGGCGTTAGCGGCAGCCCGTGCAGCCAGACCGACGCCGAAAGGCCCTGCGCACCGAGCACGCGCGTGAGGAAGTTCTGGCGCGCGATCATCGTGCCGCTCGTCAGCCAGTTCTGACCGCCCGGCCAGCCGGCGACGCTCGGCGGAAAGAACAGACGTTGACCCATCTGAGCCAACGCCGGCAACGCGCCCGCGTCGAGCTTGGAAAGGCCGAGCACCTTATACGTTCCGACGACAAACTCAACCGGACTCTTGACGAGCGCTCGATAGGCGCGCGCACTATAAAACACGTCGCTCTGGAGAATCGCCGCGACGACGGGACGCAACTCGAAGTCGTGCGCGCGCAACATTGCCGCAACCGTTTCGACGAGTTGCGGCTCGGGGTTGTTATAAACGAACCAGTTTAATAGGCTTGTGGCAAAGAAGCGCGCGCATTGCGGCTGGGCGAAGATGATGTTGACGACATCGTCGCCGTTGAAGTTCCCGGTGCGTCCCAAAAAGCGCTTGCTGCCGCCATCGTGCAGCGCCGGATTGAACTGCGCACTCGCGCTGCGCCGGTCGACGTGCCATCCCGTCCAGGCGCGCGCCGATTCACGCACGTCCTGCTCGGTGAAGTTGCCCAAGCCGAGCGTAAAGAGCTCCATGAGCTCGCGCGCGAAGTTTTCGTTGGGATGCGCGGCGACGTTGGCGCCCCCATTCAAATAGATCAGCATTGCCGGATCTTTGGAGACCGCTCGCGTCAGCTCGCGCGGAAAGCCTGCGCGGGGTGTGCTCGTGACGCTG
>CAZMPP010000010.1:0-17917 GCA_964568035.1 uncultured bacterium | reverse complement strand
ACGGCCCGCGTCAGCTCGCGCAGATTTCCCAGCGCGTAGCTGCGGAAGAGCGCGTTCTGCTGGTAGGTGATGCGGGGAAAGCGCGGCGTAGCGCGCGAGGTAAAGTGTCCGTGAAAGTAGAGCGTCAACTTTTCGCTCAGCGGTGCCGGCGAAGAGAGCATCGCATTGAGCCACCATAACTGCAACTCATCGAGCACGTCGCGCACATCGCGGCGGGTGAGCGGCGCCTGCGCGTTGACCAGATCGGGCGTCGGCCCGGGGGATGCCTTGGCATCGAGCAGCAGGCTCACTGCCTCGCCGGCGTGCATGCTGCCGTAGCGCCGTATCTCATCGGCGGTGCCCCCGAAACCGGCGCGCCGGAGCAGGTGTGCGGCACCGCGGCTGCCGAGCCGTTCGGAGTAGGGACGGAGCGCCGTCGATGGATCGAGCGAACCTTGCGGGCGAAGGATGCCGCCGACATCGACCTGAGCCTGTGCGGCCATCACCCCTACCTACGCTCCGCCGGGGCGAGGTCCCTCGGCACGCTGCGGACTCTAACCGGGCTCTAAGCGCGGGGTGCCGAATGGCGCCGCGATGGCGCTGTTGGAATCGCGATTGGACCGGCGTTCGGAGAGTTTTGCAACGAACGCCCAGCGGATGGAGCGGCTCGTCGGCGAGCTGCGCGAGCGGCTCATCTCGGTGCGAGCGGGCGGCGGCCGCGACGCCATCGAGAAACACCGGCGGCGCAACAAGATGACCGCGCGGGAGCGCGTCGAGCTTCTCGTCGATCCGGGTTCCAGCTTTCTCGAGTTCTCGCCGTTGGCAGCGTTCGACATGTACGATAACGGCTCGCCCTCCGCCGGAATACTCACCGGCATCGGCATCGTCGAAGGGCAGCACTGCGTCATCGTCGCCAACGACGCGACCGTCAAAGGGGGCACCTACTACCCGATGACGGTAAAGAAACATCTGCGCGCGCAAGAGATCGCCGAGCAGAATCATTTACCGTGCATTTACTTGGTCGATTCAGGCGGGGCATTCTTGCCGTTGCAAGCCGACGTCTTTCCCGACCGGGAACACTTCGGGCGAATCTTTTACAACCAAGCACGCATGTCGAGCAAACGCATCGCGCAGATCGCCGCCGTGATGGGATCGTGCACTGCGGGTGGCGCCTACGTCCCGGCGATGAGCGACGAAACGGTGATCGTTAAGGATCAAGGAACGATCTTCTTGGGCGGGCCGCCGCTGGTCAAAGCGGCAACCGGCGAGGTCGTGACCGCCGAAGAGCTCGGCGGCGCCGACGTTCATACCCGCATTTCCGGAGTCGCCGATCACTTCGCGGGGGACGATGCGCAAGCCATCGGCATCGTTCGCGAAATCGTCAGCAATCTTCACCTCGAGCTGCCGCAGAAGTGGGACCGCAGCGATCCGCAGCCGCCCAAATACGAGCCGCGCGAAATTTACGGCATTATTCCCGCCGACAGCCGCACCGGTTACGACGTCCGCGAAGTGATCGCACGTTTGGTCGATGGGTCGGAGTTCCACGAGTTCAAGTCGCGGTACGGCGCGACGCTCGTCTGCGGCTTCGCGCGAATCGAAGGGCACCCAATCGGCATCCTCGCCAACAATGGAATTCTCTTTAGCGAGAGTGCCCTCAAAGGTGCGCACTTCATCGAGCTCTGCGCCCAGCGCGGAACGCCGCTGCTCTTCTTGCAGAACATCACCGGCTTCATGGTTGGCAAGGAGTACGAGAATCGCGGCATCGCCAAGGATGGTGCGAAGCTCGTGACGGCCGTCGCTTGCGCCGAAGTGCCGAAGTTTACCGTCGTTATCGGCGGCAGCTTCGGGGCGGGAAACTACGGCATGTGCGGGCGGGCCTACGCGCCACGCCAACTCTGGATGTGGCCTAACGCGCGCATCAGCGTGATGGGCGGCCCACAAGCGGCGAGCGTACTCTCAACCGTCAAGGGCGAGATGACGCCGCAAGAAAAGACCGCCTTCGAAGCGCCGATCCTCGAGAAATACGAGCACGAAGGCAATCCGTATTATTCGACGGCTCGCCTGTGGGACGACGGCATCATCGATCCGCTCGACACGCGCCACGTCATCGCCATGGGGCTCGACGCGGCCGCCCACGCGCCGCAGCCGCGCACCCAGTTCGGCGTCTTCCGGATGTAACGGCATGGTCGACCTGCCTAGACCAGTAGCGCGATACTTCGACGCCGAGAGAGCTCGCGACGTCGGCACACAGATGCTCTGTTTTACCGAAGATGCGATAGTGCACGACGAAGGACGCGACTACCGAGGACTCGTCGCCATAGCCGGCTGGAAACGCGCCGTTCAGGCGAAATTCGAATACGAATGCGAACCCCTCTCGGTATCGGCCGAAGGGACCTGCGTTTCTGTGCTGGTCAGGCTAACCGGAAACTTCCCAGGCAGTCCGGTCGAGCTCGATCACCAATTTACGCTGGACGGCGGCAATATTACCGCGCTCACGATCGAATGACTCATCGCCCGGCGGTTCCCCCTTCGACCTTAAAATAGTTCGGCGTCTCACTCCACTTCCCGTGGCGATAACTGAGCACCGCAGTGGCCTTTGCTTTGGTCGGACAGCACATCGCAGCGTCGCCGGCATAGTAAGGTCCGTGCAATTCGAGGACCGGGCCGTCGGGCTGGTTGACGATGGTCGCACGTAGTTCACACGGATTTGTCACGGTAACTGCGGGCGCCGCGCGCCCCGCCATTCCCGTCGTAAAGACGGAAACCGTCGCCGAGCCGCAGTCGGCCGCCATCGCATGTGACGAAACGATCAGCTGCTCGTAGTGCTTGCGCATCAGTTGCGCCGCCCCAACGAGCTTGAGGTCTTGCACCGGAAACCACATCTTCGCCCCGGCGGCTTGAGCGACGCGTTCCAGTGGGCCGCCGTTGCGCGGGGACTGATAGCGTATCCGGTAGGCGCCCGCGCGCGGCGCGTAGATCGAGAGATACCATTGGTAAAATTCGCGGCCGTTGCCGCTTCCGGCGACCTTCTTACTCACCACCGCCTGCCATTGGTCGTGAGCGAGACCATCGAGCGCGACGAGTTGTTTTTGAACCGTGGTGCCCGGGGGCATCGGGACGAAGGTCGTATTGGGTTGTGCGAGAGCGGCGGTGCCAAACAAAAGCGCTACCATAATCGTGCGGCCAATCATTGTGTTTACTTCCGCCGAAAGCACGTGAATTACTCGAACGACGTACCTGCCGCGTTTCCGACTGCAGTTATGGCTTGTATTCGTTCGGTGGAATCTCAGACGGCAGCTGCGCCAAACCAAACGTAGGGGGCGGAGCGCGCACGACGCCTTCGATCATGTCGTCCCAGGCCTGCGTCAGAATCGGCAGGAGCGTGACGACGCGATGCGTTCCTTGGTGCTGCGAGTAGTACGACACGTCGACGCCGATCGACGCGAGATAGTTGGCCGTCGACGTCGGCCATTGCGTGGGAACGTTATCGTCGGCGCTTCCGGTCAGAACGTAGAAGCGCGAGGTATGCATCCGGCTGACGAGCCGCTGCGCGTCCTCGCCCCATAAAGCTCCCGCAATGCACATCACCGCGGACCATCGATCGGGGTGAAGCGGCGCAATTTCGAAGACCGAGAAAGCCCCCATCGAGTAACCCGCCAGGTACCGTTTGCGGGGATCGACGTTAAAGGTCGCGGTCGCCGCATCGAGCGCATCGTAGACATCGCTCTCCGCTCCGCGAAAATCGTAGTAACCGCGGCCCCACGGCGCGACGACGACCGTCGAGTTGGTGTCCGAGAGCTGGGAAATATAGAACGGCGCCAGCAGCTGTGTCTCGGCCTGCAGCCGCCCGTGAAGAAAGACGATCAGCGAAACCGGACGGTCCGGCGAGTACGAGGGCGGAACGTACATCGCCACCGGCTGCATCGTTCCGTCGCGCGAAGACCGTACCAGCGTCTCGCCCCAGCCGCGAACGCTCCCCATTGCAACGTAACGCCGCTCCAGCAGCTGGTTCGCAAGGCTGAGATCCAAGGTTCCAAAGCGCTGCGTGGTTTGGAGCCATTGCGACGCGGTGAAGCCGCGGCCCGCGGTGGGATCGTCGAGCATGTCGGCGTCGTCGCGCAGACGTTCGTAGTAATCGAAGGCGGTGTCGCGCCCCGTAACGGTGGCGATGCCCCCGATCCCGGCAAGATACGCCGCTGCCGTTTGGCGGAGCTGCGTTTGCAAGTTGCTTTGGCTGCTGCCGAGCAGCACCGTTGCCGCAGCGGCGAGCAGCGCGCCGTTTAAATACCGGCGTACCATTCGTAGCCTCGATCTTCCCAATATCCGCCGCCGCCGGCATAAATCGTCGCGAGCGTTCCGACAACCTCGATACGAGCGATCCACTTGGCGCTCTTATAGCCAAGCTGTGTCGGTACGCGCAAGCGAAGCGGCGCGCCATGGTCGGGATCGAGGGGCGCGTCGTTAAGGCTGAGTGCCAGCAGCGCCTGAGGGTGACGAGCCTGATGCATGTCCAGACTCTCGTAGTAGAGATTCCCCGTGCCGTCGTCGTCCATGCAGCGAAAAACTACGTAGCGCGCGTCGGCACGCGGCTCGACGGCGTCGAGCACCGCCGCCAGCGAAACGCCGCTCCATTTGCCGATGGCGCTCCAGCCCTCGACGCAATCGTGTCGCGTGATCTGCACTTGCTGCCGCATCGCTTGCAGCTCGGGCAATGAAAACGCGCGACGGCGCTCGACCGCTCCGTCGACGACGAGACGATAGCCTGCGTAGTTGTCCGCCGCGAGATCCATATAATGCTGATCCGATGGGGTAGCGAATCCATTGACCCGAAAGTGACGGTCGACGTCGGCGTCGCGGTACTCGCGGGCTAGTCCACGCGTGCCGATCAGCCGATGGTTGAGCGGTTCGGCGGCCGCTAGAATGCGCTTGAGGGTCTCGTTTTGGTTCAAAGCGGAACTCACCGGTCCGCATCCGGCCAGCGCCGAGGCCGCCGTGGCCAAAAAGAGCCGGCGCTTCATTGAACCCGGTACCAGCCGGTAATCATCGAGCGCATTTGGTTGACCACGCCCTGCGTCGCGACTTGAAACGTATGAATCGCGAAGAAGCCCAAGAGCAAGATCATACCGGCGAAGTGCCAGAGCCGGGCAAACTGGCGGCCGCCGAAAGCAATGGTTAGCGGTTTTGCAATCGAGTCGATTCCCGGCGACAGCGCCAGGCCCGTCAGGACGACCAACGGCGCGATGACAAAGCCTACCGCGGTATAGGCGGCTTTCTGGAGCGGGTTGTAGATGCCGTGCGGCGGCGGTTCCTTACGCAGCTTCAAATAGTACGCCTGCATCGGCCAGAGCTTGGGCAGGTCGCCGGGTCGCAGAATCATTTCTTTCAAGTTCCCTTTGACCGCGGTGGAAATCAGCCATGCCAGCCAACAGATCGCGGCAATCCACGCAAAGAAAAAGTGCCATCGCCGTCCCCCGGCGAGATCTTGATAACCCGGTATCGTCAGCCACGCGCCGAAGGCGTGCGCGCCGCGGGAGCCCAGCCCGTCGCCGGTCCAGCCCAACCAGCCCGTGGTGACGAACGTGTGCCCGAAGAGAGTCGTCGTTCCCACACCTTGTGCGGGCGCCGTAATCGCCAGGACGCGGCGCGCCGGGTCGCTCTTGTCGGAGGCGTCGAGGTTTGGCGAGGCGTTAAAAATTTGCAGGCCGCTCCCCACCAGCACCACGAAGGCGAGCACCCAAAGCCAGTGACTAACGCGCGTCAGCAGCGCGTACCGATAGACCTGGCGCGGCGTTTCGCTCCCCATATCAGGAGTATAACGCTTGCGAGGCCCGCTCGGATGATGCCTCGAACGGGCGGGGGATGGCTGAGAGCGTCAAGTTTACGGTAGACGGCGGCGTCGCGCGCGTCGTCCTCGCTCGCCCCGAAGTGCGGAACGCGTTCAACGCCGAGGTGATCGAGCGGCTGCACGATACGTTCATGCGCATTACCGCCGCCGATGACGTGCGCGCCGTCGTACTCGCCGGCGAAGGCAAGGTCTTCTGCGGGGGCGCCGACATCAACTGGATGCGCGCCTCTCTAGACTTGACGTTTGAATCCAACGTGGCCGACGCCGAGCGAATGAGCGATATGTTCCGCGCCATCGACAACTGCTCGAAACCGGTTATTGCCAAAATTCACGGCGCGGCGCTGGGTGGAGGCTCGGGTCTGGCGGCGGTCTGCGATGTTGCCGTCGCCGCCGACGACGCGGTCTTCGGCTTCACGGAAGTCAAGCTCGGGATCATTCCGGCCGTCATTTCACCATTCGTTCTGGGCAAGATCGGCGCGTCGCAGGCGCGCGCGCTCTTTCTTACCGGCGAGCGTTTTGACGCCGCTCGCGCTAAAGCAATCGGCCTGATACACGAAGCCGTACCTTCGGCCGATCTCGACGCTGCCGTCGATCGGCATTTGGCGGAGATCTTTACCGCCGGACCCGCGGCGATTGCGGCCGCCAAGCTTCTCGTACGGCGTGTCCTCGACAGTCCGTACGATCAATCGCGCCTTATCACGACCGAAGCGATTGCGCGGCAGCGAGCCGGCCCCGAAGGACAAGAGGGACTGCGCGCGTTCTTGGAACAACGCCGCGCCGCGTTTGCCGAACCGCCCGTGCAATCGTGATTTTTGGCCGTGCCGCCGATTAAACGGCTACTGATCGCCAACCGGGGCGAGATCGCGGTTCGCGTCGCGCGCGCGGCGCGCGGGATGGGCATCGTGCCGCTGGGCATTTATTCGGAGGCCGATCGTGAGGCCTATCATCTGCGGTTCGTCGACGACGCGCGCTGCGTCGGGTCGGCCGAGGCTACGGCCTCGTATCTCAATGCCGAGGCGATCGTGGCCGCAGCGCGGGCCATGCAGGCCGACGCTCTGCACCCCGGTTATGGTTTTCTCTCCGAACGCGCCCCCTTCGCGCAAGCCGTTGCCGATGCCGGAATAATCTTCGTCGGTCCGTCCCCGCAAGCGATGGCAGCGATGGGAAGCAAGATCGAAGCGAAGCGCCGAGCGCGAACTTTCAACGTTCCTACCGTACCCGGCTACGACGGCGACGATCAAACGCCGGCGGCCCTGCAGCAACAGGCCGAACGCGTTGGATTTCCTCTGCTCATTAAAGCCAGCGCAGGCGGCGGCGGCCGCGGAATGCGCGTCGTCCAGGCCCCGGCGGCGTTCGGAGAGGCGCTCGAAGCGGCAAAACGCGAAGCGCGTGCGGCTTTCGGCGACGACGCCGTTCTGTTGGAACGCTATTTGCGCGATCCGCGTCACATCGAGTTTCAAATCCTCGCCGACCGGCATGGCGCGACCATTCACTTAGGCGAGCGCGAGTGCTCGATTCAGCGGCGCCACCAAAAGATCGTCGAAGAAGCGCCGTCGGTCGCGCTAACCCCGGACCTGCGCGCGGAAATGGGCGCCGCTGCGGTTCGCGCGGCCGAGTCCGTAGAATACTCCAATGCCGGAACGTGCGAGTTTATGCTCGATAGCGACGGTTCGTACTACTTCTTGGAGATGAACGCTCGCCTGCAAGTCGAGCATCCCGTCACCGAGCTTGTGTACGGCATCGATCTCGTGCAGTGGCAGCTGCGCATCGCCGCGGGCGAACGATTGACGCTAGCGCAGGCCGGCGTGCAGCCGCGCGGATGGGCGATCGAAGCGCGCATCTACGCCGAAGATCCGGCCAACGACATGCTCCCCTCGACGGGAACGATCGCCAACTGGACGCCACCGGAAGGGCCCGGAATACGGGTCGACGCCGGCGTGGCCACCGGCAGCATCGTGTCGCACTATTACGACCCGATGCTCGCCAAGCTCATCGTTTGGGGCAGCGATCGGCCCGCCGCCATCGCACGCTTGGGCGGCGCGCTGGAAGATTTTTACATCGACGGCGTTCGCACCAATCTGCCGCTGCTGTTGTGGATAGGGCGCGACGAGCGGTTCAGCCGCGGCGAAACCACGACGAGCTTCTTGAACGCGCTCGACGAGACGATCTTCGCCGCAAAGCCGCCCTCCGAGGGCGCAGTGCTCTTATGCGTTGCCGCGCTGCTCGCCGACGGGCGCGCACCGTGGCGAATCGGTGAAGTTAGCGTGCCGTTGCGATTGCAACACGACCTCGGGGTCGTTACGCTTACCGCCGATGGGGGAAGCGACCCCGCTTCGTGGCATCTCTCCGGCGACCTCGCCGGCGAGTTGCACGCGCAACGCCGCGGCGACTTCGTGCATGCCTGCTTCGACGGTCGTGCTCTCGCAGGAGCGGTTTCGTACGCCGGCGAGCGCTTCACCGTGCATTTTGACGGCGGCATTTGGTCGTTCGGTTTTGCCGCCCCGCCTTCGGCCGCCGGCGATAACGCAGCGCACGCCGGCGCGACGGCAGCTCACGTGACCGCACCAATGCCCGGCAAAATCATCAAGGTGGCGGTGCGCGATGGCGACGAGGTTGAAGAGCACGCGCTCCTCGCGGTTTTGGAGGCGATGAAGATGGAGCACCGCATCGAAGCCTCGGGCGCGGCCACGGTGAAAGCGGTATTGGTGAAAGAGGGCCAGATCGTCACCGCCGGCACCCCGTTGGTGGAACTCGCCTAGCCGAATCGGTGTCATAATTTCACCAAACCATGACTCCTAAAGCGGTAACGATCTTCGAAATGGGTGCCCGCGACGGGCTCCAAAACGAGCACGCCGTAATTTCGACCGACGATAAGGTTCGCTATATCGATCTGCTCTCGGAAGCGGGATTGAAGTGGATCGAGGCCACGTCGTTCGTCAGTCCCAAAGCGATTCCGCAACTGGCCGATGCCGCCGAGGTCTTCGCGCGTATTCGCAAGGCGCCCGGTGTACGCTACCCCGTGTTGGTCCCAAACATCAAGGGTTATGAACGCGCCAAAGCCGCCGGCGCCGACGCGATCGCCGTGTTCACCGCCGCATCGGAACACTTTACCAAGCGTAACATCAACATGACGATCGACGAGTCACTGGCGGCGTTCGCCGAGGTCGTCGCCGCCGCAAAGCGCGACGGGATGTGGGTGCGCGGGTACGTCTCGACGGCCTTCGGCTCGCCGTTCGGAGACGACGTGACGCCGCAGATGGTCGCCGGCGTCAGCGCGAAGCTGATGGCGATGGGTTGCGACGAGCTTTCGATCGGCGATACGATCGGCGTCGGCGTGCCGAGTCAGGTTGATGCGTTGATCCCGCTGCTTGCGCGAGAGGTTCCGCTGGAATCGATCGCATTGCACTTCCACGATACTCGCGGAACGGCACTGGCCAATATCTACGCCGGGCTGCAGCAAGGGATTTCTAAGTTCGACGCCTCGTCGGGCGGATTGGGCGGTTGCCCGTATGCGCCGGGCGCGACCGGCAACGTGGGAACTGAAGACGTGCTCTATATGCTGCACCAAATGGGGATTGAAACGGGCGTCGACCTCGTTAAGGTACGCGCTGCATCACGATTTATCGCCGGCGTCGTCGATCACGCGCTGACGAGTAAAGCGTATCAAGCGATGGAGGCTGCGGCGGCCCTATCGTAACGCGACGGGAATGACGAAGCGCGTTGCCGTGTGCGTTTCGGTATAAGCGCTGATCTTATTGTCGACCAGGCCGGCGGCAATGCCGGCTTCTCGCACTTCGGCATCGGCCGGCGACGCACCGCGCCCCTTGGGATGAAAGACCCACAAGAAACCGCTGCTTTTGAGGTGCGGTCGAGAGCGCGCGATTCGAGCCAAGTCGCGAACCGAATCGATCCGCAGGAAGATCACGTCGTACTGCGTTCGCAGCGCCTGCGAGGCGCCTTTTGCCAGCCGCTCGTTGAGAGCGACCGCAAAGTCTTCGTCGTGGCGCCCGATCAGCGCGACGTGATGGCCGGCGAGGATGCCGAGCTTCTCGAAGAGCGAGCGTCCCGAGTAATCGCGTTCTGGTCGTCTCATTCGAAATGCAAGCTCGTGGGTTTGGGGCCGATTTCGGTATAGGCCATTGGGCGATCCCACCAATCGTGGCGGCGCGCGCGTAACTGCGCCTCGCTCGGCGGTGGCGGCGTTTCGAGCTCGAGGGCGCGAGCGTATGCGGCGAGGTATCGGTCGATCATTCGTTCCAAGCTGAACTTATCTTGGACGTGGCTTCGACATGCTCGGCGGTCGAGCCCGGCCAACCGCCCGGTCTTCTCAACGGCGTCGTCAACGTTATCGCAAAGAAAGCCCGTTAGGCCATCCACGACGATCTCTGGGATCGAGCCCATGTTGGCACCCAGCACCGGCGTGCCGCAGGCCATCGCCTCGATCGTCGTTAGTCCGAAGCGCTCGGGGCGCGTCGTCATGTGCACCAGCCCTAAGGCGTTAACAAGCAGCTCGTTGCGCGCCTCACGCTCGACCGCGCCGAGGAACTGCACGCGGTCGCCGTCGATATGCGGCTCGACCTGCTCGCGAAAGTAGCTTTCGTCCTGCGGAATCGCCGCGATCTTGAGGCGCACGCCGGCGCGCTTGGCGATTTCTATCGCGAGATGCGTCCCTTTCTCCGGATGGAACCGTCCTAGGAAGCATAGATACTCTCCCGGCCGTTCGCTGAACGGAAACTGCGCCGTTTCGATCCCGTTGTACGTCGTGGCAAGATACTCGAGACCGGGGTCGCGGTCGGCATTGGAAATCGAACAGTAGAAACTGCGCTCTGCTCCGGCGTAATATGCCGCCAGAATTTGGGGTGACGAGAAACCGTGCACCGTCGTCAGCATCGGCGGCGCTTGCGTCGCCAGCGCATAGGTCAGCGGCCGCCAGTCAAAATGATTGTTGATCAGGTCGAAATCGCGCGCGTGGCGGAACAGCTCGGCGATGTGCAATGCGCCGAAGACGTCGGCGTTGAGCGCCCTGTCCTCATTGAGGCCCACCGGCACGGCCGAGACCAGCTTGCCCTCGAAATGTGAGTCGCCCGCGGCAAAGAGCGTAACGTCCAAACCCCGCCGGCGCATTCCGTCGGCGACGTTGAACGCCATCTGCTCCCAAGGTCCGTAACCTGCCGGCGGGGCGGGCCACGAGATTGCGCCGAGCACGGCGAGCCGCAGGCCCTGCAGATCGGTCACGACCTTACCGGTCGTCATCCACGACGTGACGGTCGTGGACGGCCACAGCGAGCTTGAAATGCGTCTGACGAATCATCCGGCGCATCGAAAGCTCCGAGAACGGCGGTATCGGCTTGGCACGTGTGTAGTCGAACAGGTCGCTGAGATCGTCGTCGCTGACGTCGCGCTGCCCCATGTTCCCCAAGTTCCAGTTCTTCTCGATGAACTTCGTAATAGCGGTCGATTCGCGGCGCGTATGCGAAACGCCGGTACGCGCCCATGCCGAAACGGCCACGATCGGAATGCGAAAGCCCCAGGTCGTTCCGTCGGGTCCGGGCGGCGGCTTTACGCGATCGTACCATCCGCCGGAGTCGTCCCACGTCAGCAGCAGCGCGCTATCTTTATAGTAGTTGCAATCAGGGTTAGCGACGTGCTGGCTCTGCACGACGGCGAGGTAGATCGAACCAACCCAACCCGGTCCCCCCGCGCTCAGATTTCCGGCATGATCGGAGTCGAGCCAGTTCGGCATGACGAACGAGACTGATGGCAGGCGGCAGTTCTGAATGTCGCTGAGAATCTCTCCGGAGGGCGTCACGATGCTGCGTTGCCAGTCCGGACCGTAACGTATCCGGCGAAAGGCGTCGTAGATGCCGACTGCCGGATTGCTCGAGTCGTTGTATGGACCGGTGTAATACTTCCAGCTCACCTGCGCGGTATCGAGAAGATCGGCGATCGTCGTTTGGTCGAAGCACGGAAAGACTCCCGGCATCACCACTGCCTCGCCTTTTTCGAAAAAGGGAACCGTCGTGCCCGGTTTGGCGTCGCAGCCCCAGATCGCATCGTTGGGATTACCCGCGATACGGCTCTGCGCCGTTGCCAGCGTGTAGTGACTGGGAAACGTCGGCACCAAGCGCGGCGCGAAGTTTTCATCGGCGAGCGCGTAGCGCGAGGCCAGCACGTGGTAAATGGTCGTTTCGTAGGCCGGAACGTAGGCATAGGGAAAACCTGGGCCCGGTTTGGACGCGTCGAGCGCCACGCGCAGTTCGTCGCTGCCGAAGCCATCCATGCGGCCCTCGTCCCACTCGTGCAGCAGCGCGGTGTGAGAGTGGCTCGGGTCGGCGGGATTCTCGAATGGTACCGGCTTGAGCGTGACTTGCTTGCCGTCGACGGTCGCCGTTTGGGACGTATTCGCGCCAGGGAACGGCCCGCCGTGGTCAACGATCGACGAGGCGAAGAGATTGTCGAACGTACGGTTCTCTTGGACCAGCACAATCACATGACGAATCGGACTGCCGAGAACCTGTTGTCCCAACAAAACGGGATTGGCCCCCGGTCCGACGGCCACGCCGCTGCGCGCCGGCTGCATCGCCAGCACGAGCACCACGAGAGTCAAAAAAGCCGCGTAGCGCATTGCCCTTTACTGGATGAGGCCGTTCTTAAGCACGAGCTGCGGTTCGCGCAGGGCGCGCACGTCTTCGCCGACATCGCGCGAAAGCATCAGTAAGTCGGCCGGCTCTCCGACGGCCAGCAAACCCTTGTGCAGCCCGATCAGCTCGGCCGCGACATTTGTGGCGGCGTGCAGCGCTTGCTGCGGCGTCATGCCGAGCATCGCCCACATCAACTCGACCTCTTGCGCGTAATCCTCGTGATAGTTGTACGGCGTTCCGGCATCGGAACCGCCCGCGAAGCGCACGCCGCCGTCGAAGGCACGGCGCAAATTCGCCAGCATCACTTCCGTGAGGCTGCGCGCCTTATCGGTAATGTACTTCGGTTGATGGCCGTCTTCGAGGTGAGCCAGAATGCAGGTCGGGGCGCTCAGCGTCGGCACCAGGTAGACGCCGCGCCGTTTCATGATGTCGATGCATTCGTCGTCGAGCATCGTCCCGTGCTCGATCGAGTCGATGCCCGCATTGAGCGCATTTTTGATGCCCCGCGTGCCGATGGCGTGTGCGGCGACCCGCAATCCGTGCGAATGCGCTTCGTCGATCGCGGCTGCCAGTTCATCGGGCGTGAGCTGCGCGTTGCCGGGTACGGCGCCTTTGGTCAGCACGCCGCCGGTCGCGATAAGCTTGATGCAATCGGCACCGGCCCACATCTGCTCGCGCACCGCCTTGCGCGCGTCCCACGGCGAATCCACGGCCCGTCCGATCGGCCAGCCGTGGCCGCCGGTCATGCAGAGCGCGGCGCCGGCCGTACGCATGCGAGGCCCTGGAATTCGCCCTTCTTCGATGGCTTCACGGACGTCCGGTGCAATTTTGTTCGAGCTTCCAACGTCGCGAATCGTTGTTACGCCGGCCTTCACCGACTTACGCGCGTTGGCGACGGCCCGCAGCAAGCGCTGGTTCGGCGTCGTGGAGTGAATCATCGCCATTAGGTCCGGCTCGCCGCTTCCCTCGACGTGTGCATGGGCGTTGACCAGCCCCGGCGTGACGCAAGCCGCTTCCAAGTCGCACTCGCCACTCGCCGCGCGCACCTCGGCGATGAGTCCGTCGGCGATTATCACGTCGACGTTCTGCTTCGGCGGCTCCAGCGTGCCGTCGTAAAACGCTCCCGCACGTACGATCATCGGGCTTGCTCCTTTAGCGGAAAGTAAAGTTCGTCAGGCCGCTGATGCCGTTGAGCACCAGCTGCACGGCGATAGCGGCTACGATGATGCCGACGATGCGCCCAACGGCATCGATTCCGGTCGCGCCGAAGATCTTGACCAGCTGCTGGGCGCCGCGCATCGAAACGTAGGTTATGGCGACGACGACCAGCGCTACGGAGAGAAAGATCCCGCCGTTGAGGTAATGGTGCGTGTCGGTGGGATTGACCAGCGCGACGCTGGCCGTCAGCGCTCCCGGTCCGGTAATGATCGGAATGGCGAGGGGGAAGACCGACGGATCGGTCAGCGGCGCATCGCTGGCCTTGGCGCTGTTTGCCGTGTCGCGATCGGTCTTCTCGGCGAAGACCATGTCGAAGCCGACTTTGAGCAGCAGCAAGCCGCCGGCGATCTTGAATGCTCCGATCTTAACGCCGAGCGCCCCGAGCAGCGCTTCACCAGCAAATGCAAAGCTGATGAGTGCAATCGCGGCGACGATGCTCGCGCGTTTGGCAATCGCCGCCTGAGCTTGGGGCGTACGGCCTTCCGTCAGCGTGGCAAAGGCGGCAGCCGCCTCGATCGGATTGAGCATTGCGAGCAGCGTCACGAAGACGTAGAGTAGCTCGTCGATATAGGGACTCATGCGGCGGACCAGTGCAGTTTAGCGTGCGCCGCCTGCGCCCGGGCGATGGCGTCATCGCCGACCGGGCCATCCACCAGCATGGTGAAGTGTCCCATTTTGCGCCGCGCCACCGCGTGGCGCTTGCCGTAGACGTGCAATACAATCGCCGGGTCGCCGAGCAACTCTGCCACGCCGTCGAGGTGGTCCCCGGTGCCGTCGCCGAGGATGTTGAGCATGACGGCATTTGTCAGCAGCCGAGGCGGCGAGAGCGGCAAATCGCAGATCGCGCGCACGTGCTGCTCGTACTGCGAGCACGGCGTCACGTCGATGGTGTAGTGCCCGCTGTTGTGGGGGCGCGGCGCGATTTCGTTGACCAGCAGTTCGCCCGCCGTAGAAAGAAAGAACTCGACGCAATAGGTTCCGACGATTGCTAACCGATGCCCGACGGTCGCGGCCATGCGCTGCGCCAGTTGTGCCGTCGCGTCATCGACGCGCGCCGGGGCGACGGTCATCGCCAAAATACCCCGATCGTGCGTGTTTTCGGCCACCGGATAGGCGACGATCTCATCGAGCGAGCTGCGCGTCGAGATGACGCTGAGCTCGCACGACAGCTCGACGCGCCGCTCCCAAATCAGCTCCGCTCCCTCCGCCGCGGTCAGCGCGGCGCGCGCTTCGTTGAGGGACGACACCGTCCATTGACCCTTGCCGTCGTAGCCCCCGGCAGCCGTTTTAAGAATCGCCGGAAAGCCGATGCGTCCGGCCGCCGATTCGAGATCTTCGAGATTTGTGACGCGCGCGAAGTCCGTCGTTGCCAAGCCGGCGTCGCGCAAGAACTCCTTCTCGCGAAGGCGGTTCTGCGTCACGAGCAGCACGCTGCTCGACGGTGCAACCCGATGCAACAGCGACTCGAGATGCTGGACCGAAGCAATGTCGATGTTTTCGAACTCGTAGGTGATGACGTCGCTGCGCCGGCCGAGCTCCTCGATGGCGCGTAAGTCGCTGTACGCGGCAACGATCTGCTCGTCGGCGATCTGCCCGCAGGGCGAATGCTCCTGCGGATCGAGCGTGATCACGTGGTAGCCCATGCGTTTGGCGTCAAGCGCAAACATGCGGCCGCGCTGGCCGCCGCCGATGACCCCGATCGTCTCAATGCGTTTCAATCCAAGACGCTGGAGGCGGCTGCGTCGTGCATGCGCGTCACGTAAGCGGTAAGCCGCTCGGCGACGCCGGGGTCCTGGAGCGCGACGATGCGCGCGGCAAAGAGCGCCGCGTTGACTGCCCCGCCGATCGCCATCGTCGCAACCGGAACGCCGGGCGGCATCTGCACGATGGAGAGCAGCGAATCGAGGCCGCTCGCCTTTGAGTTGACCGGCACGCCGATCACCGGCAGGAGCGTTTTCGCAGCCGTCATCCCAGGCAGGTGTGCGGCGCCTCCGGCACCGGCGATAATCGCAACGAGACCGCGGCCTGCCGCCGACGACGCGTACTCGAACATCTCGTCGGGCATGCGGTGCGCGGAAACGACGTGCACCTCACATGGAATCTGCAGCTCGGCGAGCGTATCGCGCGCGGGCGACATCGTTTCCCAGTCGGAGCGGCTGCCCATGATGATCCCAACCATCGGTGCTTTGCCTGCTTGCGCCATGCCCAGGCCTTCGCTGCAACCGTGCCGTGTCATCCTGAACCGCGCCGGAGTAAGGCGGAGCCTCGCAGGGGCGGAGTCGAAGGAACGTTCTCGATGGCGCGCTTTCTTTTAGGCATTAATTATTGGCCGCGTAGCAGCGCCATGTACATGTGGGATCGCTTCGACGTCGACGAGATCGGCGAAGACATGGCGCGCATCAAAGCTCTGGGACTCGACGTCGTGCGCTTCTTCCTCGTCTGGGAGGCCTTCCAGCCCGATCCCCGCCACATGAACGATACGACCTTGCGCCGATTCGACGCGCTCATGGAACGTATCGCCGCCGCTGGGCTGCGAGCGATGCCGACGCTTTTTTGCGGCCACATGAGCGGCGTCAACTGGCTGCCTCGCTGGACGCTCGAACGCGATACCACGAGCGGCCGCTTTAGAACCATCAGCAGCGGCTCGATCGTCGACCGCTCTATCGGTGACTTCTACGCCAATCCCGAGCTGCTGCGCGCGCAGGTCTATTTCGCGCGGCGCGTCGGCGAGCGGCTGCGCGATCATCCCGCCCTCTTTGCCTGGGACCTCGGCAACGAGTTCTCCAATTTGCGCACGCCGGCCGGCATACGCGACGGCGCGTTGTGGAGCGAGCGTCTGAGCGAAACGCTGCTCGAAGCCTCCGGCGCCGGCACGACCGGCGGCATGCACGGTGAGGATCTCGAGCAAGACCGCAACTTGCGGCCCTCGAGCATGGCGCGCCCGTGGATCTTTCCCACCATGCACGGGTACTCGGTCTACAGCAAGTTCGCGCGCGACCGCCTGGATCCCAACGTCGTACCGTTTCTCTGCCAGCTGCAGCAATCGTTCGCTGGGAAGCCGGTACTCTTCAGCGAGTTCGGCAATCCGCAATGCCCGCCGGGAAGCAATCAGGTTGACGGCTTCGCCTGTCTCGATGAAACCGAGATGGCCGAGTATGGCCGGCGCGTCGTGGACCGGTTGCACGAACGCGGCGCGCTCGGTGCTTTTTGGTGGTGCTGGGCCGACTACGATCCGGCGCTCGCCCAACTTCCGCCTTTCGACAAAGCACCCCATGAACTGCGTTTCGGCATCGTCCGCAGCGACGGCAGCCTCAAGCCGGTCGCGCAAATGCTCGCGGAAATCGCGGCGCAGGCGCGCAAAGTAAGGTCGCCCGCGCCCGCAGCGATCGCCGGCGAGAACGAACACTACGCCGGCCTTCCGAAGAGCATCGCCGGCGAATACCGCGCGTACTGCGAAACACATGGCTGACGACATTCGAACGATGATCGTTACCGGAGCCAGCTCCGGTATCGGTCGAGCGCTCTCGCTGGCCGCGGCACGCGCCGGCTTCGCTTTAGTGATCAACGCGCGCCGCGCCGACCGTCTCGAAGAGGTGGCACGAACGATTCGCGAGGCCGGCGGCCGTTGCGAAGTAGTCGCCGCCGACGTCACCGCGACCACAACGCCTGCACGAATCGTCGAGACGGCGATGCGCGCCTTCGGACGCATCGACGTCGTGGTAAATAATGCCGGCGGAGGCACCTATGGAGCGCTGCTGGAGCAGAGCGATGCCGCAATCGAGGCGCAGTGGCAGCTCGAGGTTGCCGGTCCGCTGCGTGTGGCGCGCGCTGCCCTCGCGCAGCTCGAAGCGAGGCGCGGCCAGCTGGTCTTCGTCGGAACCGGCGGCGTGCGCGTGCCGATACCGCACTACGGCGCCTATCAGCCGGCCAAAGCGGCGGTGCGCGCTGCCGCCATTCAACTTCGCCGCGAGTTGCGCGGGCGCGGAATCGCGGTTACCTACGTCGATCCGGGATTGGTGGCCAGCGAATTTCACCACGCGATGGGAATCGAACGCACGTCGAACGTGCGCGCGGCGTCGCCCGAGCGTGTCGCGCGCGCAATCCTGCGCGGGATTGCGCGACGGCGCGCCGTCGTCAACGCCGTCCCGTGGCAGACCGCCGGTGCGGTACTCGGAGAATGGTTCGGCACGGTCACCGATTCCGTCGTCATATCGCGCTTCACGCCAAAACGCGC
>CAZMPP010000009.1:0-22014 GCA_964568035.1 uncultured bacterium | reverse complement strand
AAACTTGGAACGAGATTGCCTACGTTCCGAAGAGCGGCAACGAGACGGGGCCGCAGCCGCGTTTCACGTTCGCGAACTACGGCTCACAAGCGATCTACCTGACGAACTCGGGTGTCGTGCTCGGTCTACCGGTGCCGAAGGATAAGCTGTGCCTTAAGGACCCCGCGTGCCCCGAAGACATGAAGATGCTCGCTAACCTCCAGGAGGAGGCGTTCCCGCCACCGGGCAGCCCGAGTTCGCCATTCATCAAACTGCAATTTCCGCCCGCGCACGTTCTGAAACCTCACAAATAGGGCTTCGGCGTGCAGAAGGCCCGTAGTCTGGAGACTCGGGCCTTCAAATCTTTGCGCCAGCAGCGCCGGAATCTGTCTGCCTTCGCCGTCCCGGAACCGGTCGTTATTGGGACGATTCGCTGCGCTAGCCGTGGCGGCAGATCGGTCGGGTATGACTACGCGGGAAACCCCTTCGTCGCGGGACGGCGCGGCGGCAGTTCGCCACATCCTTTTGCGGACGCTTCCTCAGAGGCGGAGATAATGAGTCGCGACTATTGGCGCGCTTTACTTGATCGTGACCTTCGCGTTGCTCGCTCGTTGCGGCAATCGCTGCCGGCGATCGGCGCGCCCGGTGCGATGCCACAGAACGGCGCAGATGATGCGAAGCGCGCAGGGGCCGAACTGGAGTGATTTAGCTTGTCGGCATTCGAACCAAAGCCTTCGGAGCGCTGTGGCCAGAACGACGCCACGAGGCTGACTGATTGAAAATGGCAGAGAGTTCGACGACGGTAAGAGCGAAGGGATATCATAAAGGCCCCCTAAGAACTCCTTGATGAATTGCCCCCCGCTGCCCCATGGTAGCGCCGAAGTAATCAGTGCACGTCGTCGGCGACCGTAGCTTTCGGCGTTCAACCAGGTCATGCTAGCGCGTGGCGCAACGCGCCCGTCGAAGATAAATGCGAGGCCCCCCGCCACTGGCTCGACTCGAGAACAGCAGGCGATTCGAGAGTTACTTCGGCAGTTGGGCCGACCCAATCGGCTGCGGAATGATCCGATCGCATCGCGTTACGTGGCGACAAGCGGTTTTGAAAGCAAAGACAACGGCATCGATATATTCGGCGAGGAGCTCATCCGATCGATAATTTTGCAACTGCCGCCGCGATGTCGAATTGTTCTCGAACGCACAGAGATTGATGGGCAATCGATTGCTGAGGTCTCAGCAGCGCTGGCGATCTCGGAGCGACAAGTATATCGCGATAAGGCGAGGGCCTTAAACTTCATTTCTGCAGGCCTCTCATCTACTTCGGCGCGTGCTGCTGAACCGTCTACCTGTGCCCACTACGAGTCCGCGGACATACAGCTCTCGCATTCCGACATGCTGGAACAGGTTGGCCAGTTGGGAACTGCCTCCGGCGTCCTTCGCGACCTTGCGAGTTCCGCTGAAGACTCGCGAGAGCAAACGAGTGCATATTGCGCGCTGTCTCGCTTGGCGCTTGACAAGGGAAGTTTGGGCGAAGCCCGGCTTCATGCCAATCAAGCTCTCTCAAGTACTTTCAACACAAGCGGCGACACCCTGGCTCGCTGCGAGGCAGAGGCTATTCTTGGAGAGATTGCGCTCAGGAGCGGCAGACCCGAAGCATGCGATATGCTGCGACGGTCGAGCGTGGGTCTGCGTTCACAGCTTTACGGCGTACGCCACGATCATGCTACGGTAGCATTAGTACGATCACTGATCGCTTTGGGCACGTCTTACAACTTCTCAGGACGTTTTCGGGAACAGTGGGATGCCGTCAAAGAAGCTCGCAATCGCCTCAACGAGATGAGGCGGCCGAACCGTCCATTGCAGCTTATCACAAGGGTGAATGCTGCCGTTGCGTCACATTTCATTGGCGGGAACTCCGCTGATTCTGAGCGCGAACTGCGTGCGTGCTACGACAGCTCCATTAGCAGCGGCTTCGTGGTGAGTGCTCTCGACATTGCCGTCTATTTGGCCACGTTTTATAGGCTCAGGGGAGCTGGCGATTTAGCGATAGAGATGATGGCTTCGCTATCAAACGTAGGCAAGGCCACCGATCCTACTCGAACGAAGGCGTTCTTCTACTGCTCGTTCGCCACGTTACTGAGCAGTAGGGGCAGACATGGTCTGGCCGCCGAGGCGTTGACACACGCGCAGGACTCAATGCTTCCTGATCAGCCGGATCTGGAAGCTCAACTCCATCTCGCGAACACGCGAGCAAAGCTGGCAGAAGGAGCGCACCTCGAAGCGCTAGATGCATCTGCTAAAGCCGAAGTAGTCTTTGCCGAGCTGGGTCGGCCTGGCTTGATCGGCGTGTGCCTACATCTTCGGAGCTTAGCCTTTATAAAGCTAGGTCGACGTCAGGAGGCTCTTCAGGCAGCCTACGATGCGGTTGACGCCCTTTCCGCTGGGCATCCCGACGCGCGTAGATCTGCGCAGGAGACACTGAGTTTGCTGAAGGCCCCCAAGACCCGTCGCACCGGCTACGCCGGTCGCTAAACCGCAACCACTTCAAAAAACCGCGGTCTCCGCACCACAGGCCGAAGGAACAGTGACCCAGGAGCGTCACGCTCAACGTCCAGTTACCCGCGCAATTCGTGGATTTTCCGGCGCTCCTAGGCCGCCAAGATTCGGACAGGGTCACTTTGAAGATTATTGTCAGGTCACTGACAATGGTTTTGCCAAAAGTGCTCACAACTCTGAGAAAGCTTCGAAATTGCTCATCTACCGTCAGCTACACACCGATTGAAGCCTGACTTGGAGGAAACATGAAACCGTCTAAAACACCGCTTGCCTTGCAACTGGCGGGTGTAACGTTGCTCCTTTTAGGATGCGCCGGCCCGCCGGCATCCTCGACAACAGCCTTTTTGTCTAGCGCGGGCTCCGTGCGACAAGGAGATAGCGCGCACCGTCAAAGTCACACCTGGCTTTCTCCTGAGGCGAAGTCCGGCAAGCGTCTTTTATACGTCATGCAGCAGTTCGGAGTGAGTAGTATTGGCGCTGGCGTGTACATTTTCAAACAAGGGGGGCACGACCAAGTACCGATCGGCTTTCTCGAGTTTGCCAACGGCCCGTCGGTTTCACTCTCAGGCTTAGGCATCGACGCCTCCGGTACGCTGTACGTCGGGAATCAGACTAGCCAAACCATCGTAGAATATCCCCGGAATTCGACGACCCCCAGCAAAGTTCTAACGGGTGTCTACACTCCGTGGAATGTCATCGTAGGTAAGGACGGCACGGTGTATGTCGCCAATGTAGGCGGATCCCTAAACGGGTTCGTTACCGAGTATCTAAACGGAAGTACTACACCGAGTCTAACGATTAGCAACTTTGGGGACTTAACCGGCGAGCCGTTCGGCATGGCGCTGGATGCCGACAACAATCTTTACGTTGCGTTCAGCCCAACTGGTAACGTCGAATCCAGGGTCTTTAAGTTTGCGCCCGGCTCTACGCAAGGCACCGACCTCGGACTTCAGATCCCGACCAGTAGGACGCTATACGGACTTGCACTCGGCCAAAAAGGTCACTTGTTTATTGCGTCGCCGAACGAGCCGGGAATTTACGAGTTTCGCCTTCCTTCAACAGCGCTATACCGGACAATCGGCAAGGGTACGCTGAGCTCGCCTGAAGCGCTTACCATAAATAGAGGAGCTTCGCGTTTATGGGCCTCCGATCTGTGCTGTGGTGGAATGTGGCACGTCTTCGGTTTTAGCGCAGCTAAGGGGACTCTACAGGATGAGCTATCCATGCCTGATCCGCTAGGTGTCTCAGGCATCGCCGCGTATCCGCCGCCGAACCAAGAAAGCCTGTGAACCGCCGTCTCGGCATCAATATCTCGGACGGGGAAAAGCTGTGGAACAGTGATTAAAATCAAAACGCGCCAATGCTATTTGAGTGGCACTCGTGCAGCGACGATCCGGTTGGGATAATCCGGTCCAGAGTCGTGGCCAGAGCACTGGCCGTTATGCTGTGCTGCGTAATCAATGACGAAGAATGGACGCGGACGTCTTCCCAAAACCGATTCCACCTGCGCAAACTGGGCCGTGGATGGTGCATGGCTAGCATTAAATATGACTGCGCAATCTTCGCTAGAAACCGACGAATTACGCAACTTTGCGACATGGGAGAACCTTCGGCAGACAGCCCGGAGGATGGCGTCTACTCAGGTAGCGCCGGCCAACAGGGTGTACGCGAGCAGCTCCAGGTAGGTGGCGACATCAGAGATGGGCGACGGTCCGGCAAGATTTCCCTTGAAAGCGTAGTCGCTGTGTTGATATTGTTGTTCGTCAACGCGATTACCGAGGCGGTGGGTGATCTCATTGCGTAGGTACACGGCCCTTCCGACAAAAGCCCTGGCAAACTCTGCGGCAAGCTCGTTGTGGATTTCTTGTGATATGGCTATGCCCTCGTTCCACAGTTCCCCAGCAAGGGCTTTGTCACCGTCGCGGTTGGCTTTCATCCGTTTGAGATCGTTCTTGGCCTGTTCACGATTCTCCCGAGCACGATACTTTGCGTCGAGCTCCCGCATACTGCTTGCCAACATGAGGGCCTCTTGCGCTAGGTCGCGATCACGGGGAGTAAAGTTCTGGTATCGCTGCCGCCAGATAAGAAATAGTCCGAAAAAACCAATCGCACAGAGAATCCTGAAATATAGCGGGGCAATCGATTGATACGCTGCTGGCAGGCTCGGAATGAACCACTCCGCCACCAACAGTGCAATAACCGTACCCAGCGCTTCGGCAAGCGGCAATGTCGCCCAGAGGGCCCGCTTCGTCACAAAGCCGGAGTTCCACTAGGCCGTGGGCCGGCCTTTCCAAATCTTCGCTTCGCCCCTGTTAGAAGAATGCCAACCCCTTGGCTCAGTCCAGGTAAGGTTCACCAGTATTGGCTCCCTCTTAAACAAAGCCCTTAGGGCGGAAACGGACGGAATAAATGACGCGGAACGACTATGACGAGATCGTTGGCAAAGTGGTCGAGGAGCTGCGGCCGCATCTCGACCCCCAACTAAAACAGGCGGTCTCTTGACATATACGGCACGCGCGACTCTGAGCTGACAAGGGCGTAACTTGCTCTGGCCCCGAAGCCAGTCAGCGCCGTGCTACGAACATGACGCGGCCTAAAAGATGTCACTGCCCGAATGGCTGAAAATCAATACCGGCGATTTTCCCAGATTGATCGAAGGCAATTGCTTCTAGGATCGTTCCTGATGGGAACGTCAGAAGAAAATCGTAAGCGTTAGTCCCGGAGACTTTTCGTCGACGTAAAAAGTTGAATTTCTTAGGCGTTCCAAAGTTTTGTAACGTGTGTTTTTCTCGTTCGATCATATCGGTTGTGAGCTCTAAATTTACTCGGTCGTTGAGTTGAGAACGATCAATGTTACCGCTTTGAAATCTGAAGAACCACTCCTTTGCTTTCGCCACGATCGCGGGGCTCGGAGTAGGCGGCGAAGGAGAGACTAGAGTCGTAGTTTTCGAAGTGCCTGCATCTGCACTAACGAGGCAGATGATAACTGCTGCTGTTGCCCCGATAAAAACCAGCGTCAAACGCTTTGCTGCTGGCGTGAATAGAGCGTCTATCATGGAGACCTCACGACGACGTGTAAAGAATAGTAATTCCATAGATATCGGGGATTTGCTTCTTAATAATCCAAATCCCACTCGCTTTGACTTCCAGTAGTGAACGGTTTCTCCAGAACAGCCTCGGCGGAGGCGAAAGCAAGTACGAATACCCGTGTTGCGCGGGCTCATATTGAAAGACGAGGTTTGCGGCGCTACTTTCGACGTTGGCCGCATGCACAAAAGTAACGTAGTAGGTGGTTCCTTGAGTGAGGGGCCCTGGGCAATCGGCGATTCGGACGACTGCGACGTAGCCACTGGCCCGATTCAGCACGGGCATTGAATCGCGAAGATTGCAAGCGTTGTGAGGACCTGTCTGCGTCCCGACGACATCGTCTTGCACCGATAGGTACCAGAAACGCAACAGTAATATAGCGCTAGCGAGAATAGCAAAGCCCGCCAAAGTAGCGAACGCAACCATTGTTTTGGTGCTTGGGGGTAATGGTAGTTGTGGTGTCGGTGAATTCACTGAGACTCTGATCCTGTCATCAATAGCGTTGCGTAAACAAGCGGTGGAGCAAGTGTTACGCTGTGGTCTATCCGACTCATAAACACACTAATGGCTCACCTTCCTCGAAGCGTCAAGCAATGTTAAGCGGAACGCAACACGGTCCTGACGCGCTTGGAGTCTTCGCGAGAACCCCCCTCCTCTTTAAATAGCGGGACAGTTGAACGAAGCCCATAGGAAGCCTTCTTGGGCGAGCAAGATGTCTTTCGGGATTTCTTCGGGATGTAAGTGAATAAGCGCAACACCAACAACCGCTGCATTGACTTCGTCCGGGGTCCATCCCGCCGACTGCCCAAACACGCCGAGTCCAAAGTTTCCAGGTGGCCGGGACCTCGCGAATGGCCCTTGATACTGAAGATTATAAGATGCCTCCTTCGGCACTAAGTCCATCCACGTTGTATAGTAGTTCCGGCCACTTTCTAGACCTTCTTGATATTCTCCCGACCAAGAGGCCCCGTTTTGCGGCGGTTGTTGTGGGGCTATAGGAAACGTCGATTCTTCGTTACACCACTGCACCGGTGGATGTCGGTGTGCCGTGACATGCGCGATTGTGTATAATAACGGCCGCTTAGAAGAACCCTCGCAAACGTCGCCTTCACATTTGGTGTTTGTTGGTGGCCCGGGCGGGAACCATATTATGTTGTAGTTTTGAGATTGCACGTCACCTCCTCCGCAGCCGTTGCAGGTGAAGAATCCAGTGGGATCGCGTGAGACGAGCGGATTATTCCCATTCCACATGTAGCTTTTTTGCGTAGCAGGATCGGTGTCAATCCCTTGGTACGCATCAGGCGTCATCCAAAGGCTGCCGGTATTATCATAAGCCCGCGTACCCTGAATGGTGTCAAGTCCATCGACAAAACCATCGGTTCGAGGCATCCCTATGGTAAGGCCAGTTCCGAGCCCGATGCTTCCACCGTACGGTGTACCCTGCCAAAGAGTCGATATCGGCATCTGGGGAGGGGAACTAGACACAGCACACGGCATTGTCGGAGTCCCGAGCCAGCTATCGGTCAAACCAACGTACGTCGTTCCCGTCTTGTTGTGGCAGCCCAGGATCGTACCCCCGGGACCGCGATCGTAAAACGTCAGACCTTTATACCCGTTGTCTCCCGGCAAGATGTCACCCTGGACGTCCACTTTGATATCATCGAGAACTTCGCCACTTGACTGATTGGTGAAGAGCAGTTGGTCGCCGTTCCAATGGAGGCGCTCGATGTGATCGGGGTTGGTACCCAGATGCGTCCCGATCTGGATCGGGTGCCCGTCTGGGCCCCAAGCGGTCGTCTCCCACAGGGGTGAAGAGGTCGGGCGAACGAGTTCCGTGGTTAGAAGGTGATTTTCCGCATCGTACGTATGCGTGGCCGGTACGTTGTTCTGGTTCACGTCAATAACTGGGTAGGGCGCTTGTTGACTGGCCATTCGCCCAGCTGGATCGTAAAGCCAATACGATTCGCACGTCGGGGCGCTGGAGCCCGTGCCGCACAACGACGTTCCCAGGATGTCGACAATCACGCCCAACGCCGGATTCCAGGTATACTGCTGACCACTGTTGGACGACACATGGAGCGCAAGGCCATTGGCTTCCCGTGAAACCGTTGCGGTCCCGGTTGGACACTGCGGCGAAAAGCGAAGCTCTCCCCGCACGGTGTAGCCGTAGGTCGTGGTTGGTGACGAGCAAACCTGACTACCGGCAGACGTTACCTGAGCGATTTCGCTCTCAGCGGTGTACGTAAAACTATTCAGGTTTCCGACCGGCGTGTCTTGTTCGCTAACGAGCCCGGTCGCTGGACCGGTTTGATACAGGACCGTCGTCTGCGGAGACGGACTTGGAAGCGCTGCCGCACCGGTTTCAGTACGTCCAGCTAGGCGACCCGCGTCGGTATACCGGTACGCCAGGGTAGTTTGACCGTTATGAAAGATGTTCGCGACATTTGTGTCATCGATCACTTCCGTTTGCAACGGCCCGTCGTTGCGATACGAGTAAGTAAAGAGCCCCGTCTGGCTCAGCGGCCCCGCCACATCGAGGCTCTCCTCCACACCGTCGGGATAGCGATTGTGCGTCAATGTCGCGCGATCGCTTACGCTTCCAGCGTCTTTCGAACTTTGCAGCGCGCCGTTGACGTCATAGACGTACGTCTGCGGGTTGGCGTAGCCAGCCTCAACGATTTTCGTTGCTCTACCGTCGGGATCGTAAGTATAATCGCGCTCCGGAGACGATAAATCGCTTGACGTCGCTTCGAGAACTTCACCGTCGGGATAATAGTCGAACTGTTCGCACTGCGACGTCATCATACTGTTGCAAATCTGACCGAGCAAACCCGTGATATTGTCACCGTTTATGGGAGTTGAGTCCCAGATTAAATTTTCACTAATGATACTCGATCCGCCTGCAGTAGAAAACTGCGCTTGCGTACGATCGAGTCCATCATAGGCCGTGCCTTTGATTGCAATATAACTATTGTTAGGCATCGCTCCGGTGGGGATTGGGGCGGTCGCCGACACCGTTGCGGTCGACGGCAAGAGCTCCTGCGTCGTGAATAAGTTCCCAAAAGCGTGAAATGAGTTGCCTTTAAAGCTTTTTGGAGCGCCATCTAAGTCATAGAGGTACCTCGTGATCCACGGATTCTTATAAATATCGACGCTTTTTTGATATGGTTGTTTAACCTCGACGAGCCTATCGAGGCCGTCGTAGTAGTTGCAGGCCGTCCCGCCGGCGGGATATGCGTTGTAGCATTTAGTAGAAGCGACACTGCTCGCGGGACAGGGCGTTGGAGCGGGACTGGCGTTCGGGTTCGTGCAGTCGTGGTGATGCAACTCCGTGACGACGCTACCATCGGCGTCGTAGCCGTAGGCGGCCGCGAACGGTGGTGGAGTGGCGCCACTGATGAGCGGTGACGGTGAGGGGCACGGGGGCCCGCCGGGAAAGTTTTGGTCGAACTTATTTTGAATCGGCGACTCGCTGTAGAATACGCTCTCATCCAGGTTATAGCAGCGGTATGACGTGACGCCGTCTGGGTCGGCAACGGAATACACTTGGTGCATCCCATCTTGGGTATAGTTGATCTGCCATGTTGCGTTATTCGGATAGTTTTTGGTGTAAGTCCGAACGTTACCGGCAGTTCCGTATGTAAACGTCTGCATCGCGTTGCGCGTCATTCCGTCTGCCTGCACGTAGGTGCCCGGCTTAATTTGGTAGGGCAAGCCAACGTTGCAAGGATGTGGCGGACTGATGACCGCGCTATAGGTCACTTGGGTGGTATAGCCACTCGGAGTCACCTTGGTCGCAACGCAACCGTAGGGTTCGTTCGCATCCGCAGTGCTGTACGTGTACTTCATGTAGGACGTGCTTCCACTGCCAGAACAGGGTGTGGGTCCGGGGCTGGGGTTCCACGTATTGTTTGAGTTGTTCGCGGGATCGCAATAGTTCAATAAATTGTTGTGGCTGTCGTAGTCGAACAGGCTCGTTGGGCGTAAGGTGCCCTGCGATGTCAGCTGGCTGGGTAGCGAAACCTCCGCGACATTCCCATTGGCGTCGTACGCCATGTTGGTCATATAGCCTCGCGCATCAGTGACCGTTTTGAGATTGTTGTCCGAATCCCAGCTCTGTGTCGTTGTGATGTACGTACCGGCGCCTTCCAACCGCGACACTTCCGTTACTCTGCCGGTCGTATCGGGGCACCACTGCGTATCGTGATTGTAGACGTCACTGACATCCGTTGTCGCAGAGCAGATCAAAGAAAACAAGCCAAAGAATGTCTCGTCCCACTGGGTAAAGGCGGTACTCTCGCCTGTTTGGATTGGAGAAGGCGAGACATTATCACCGGGCGTCGGGTTGAGCACCCCTCGCGCGTACCAGTCGAAGATCTGATGCGTAGTGGGGTTGAAATCAAAATCCACGCAGGCCCCATCCGTGGGTTGCTGATTGGTATCAATGATTGAGATCGCGGCTCGGGGGCCGCACACCTCGATGTCTCCCACCTGCCTCCCGTAAGTCTCAGGGACGTTGCCGGGCGCTATCGGAGCGCCATCTAGAAAAGAAGTTGGCACTGTTTCGCCGCTCGGCAGGACTGGCGTGTTACGCGGTTTGTCGACATCAGAGAGGTCCCCATTGCTCGCATAGTGGTAATTGATCGTCACGAGGTCCGGGCGCGTTACTCTCAACAACTCGGTGGTTTTCGGCGACGTGTTAACCTGGCCGAACGTAAGAATGAGTTGCGTATTATCTGGCTGATGGGTGACGAGGATTTGCGCGATGTTCTCGGGATCGCTAGCATCGGGATTCCAGCTGTACGAAAGCTGAACGAAGAAACTTGAATTTCGCCCGTAAATGGCCAACAAACGTCCATACTGCCCAACGCCATTGTTGCAGGCGGGATACGGGGCGTTAAAAATATAGCTAACGCCGGATTTTAAGGTCCACTGCAGCTGACACGCTACACCGCCCGTGACTTGCGTCGTGGCAAGCAGATCATGGATTCCAGGTGATGATGTACACGTGGCGGCGGTATCCGTTTCGCAGCCGTAATCGTCGCGGGCGCCGTCGGCAGTGTATACGCTGACCGTCCCGATATTCGAGCCGGTTGACGTCCAACCCAGATGTACATCCAAATTGTTCGTCCACCGATTGCCGTAGACTGATGGCGTGGAACCGTCGTCATTGCTCGCGTCGTGACCGGACTGCGAATTATAAACGCGCTCGAAAGCGAGATCCGGTCCGCTACCAGGTATGGCCACATCGGTTTCCAGAAAAAGGAAATTCAGGTTGGCAACATTGGCTAGGGCGGTTCCGACGCCCGGAATCGCACGGGTGTCGTACGTCCACCATGGCCAAATTCCAGTCGTCGAAGGGGATAGCGTGGTTGTCGTCGCGACGGTCGATCGCTGATTGCCGGCTGACCGCGCGATAAACGAGCGCGGAGCCGGAACGCCAGAGCGCGGAAGGATCGTGAGGTCGATTGGGCGCGCCGCGAACTGCGGCTTCAAGACGGCATTTGTCTTCGCGACGAACGGCGCATAACGGTTGGGGTCTTTGTAGTTTGGTATGGGGCGCTTCGGCAGCGGCGTGTGGTGCGCTCTTGGACGAATCGCCGACTTCCCCGAGGCTGGCTGCGAGTGCCTGGGCTGAGCGGCAACGTCGACCGCCGACGCCGGCGTCGAGTACAACGCGAGGCCGATAGCGGAAATTTGTAGGATGACCAGAGCGGTCAGCGCCGTAGAACGCGACATCGCCACCTCCACCGGCCTATGATTACACCCACAAGCGGGCCTTCGGTCCTAAAGACTTACCTATTCAAGCCTAGCCTCCTCTGGCTACGCCGCCGCCTAACAGATTTTAGGGCCTGGGTTGCTTTCTCAAGCCCTCGGGGCAAGCGGAATGATCAGGCATTGCCGGCGGAGGAAAGGTTATTGACGACGCAGGGAGCTCAGCGCGTGTCGTAGGGTACTGCCCAGAGTAAAACCTGCTCGGGGAGTTGGCCCGTGCCGGGACGATTGCCAAGCCGGCAAAGGGAGGGCTCTTTTGGCTAGCCAAGGCTGATAGTAACCAACCTCTTTTTAGGAGCATCGTTTATGTCTTTGCCGCCCGACGGTCAGCCGTATCACACGACGACCGACGAAGTGCCCTACGGACAACGGAATGTCCACCACAATCGCAACATTTGTCCCGACGGTAAGCGTATCGAACCGTACAATCTCGAATGGAACGATGGTGGCAAACCGCTCTGCGACTGGTGTAAAGGACACCCGCGTTAGCAAAACCTCTCGCCAAAGCGGCGCGCGTATAGATATCGAGTAAATCCCCCAGGAGATCGGGTACTCCACTCGCGCGACAAGTGTTCGTCGCTGATCGGTGCGCGATATGCCCGAAGCGGCCCCATTGGCATATACGACGCACGCGCGCGTCAGGGTGGCAATCGCGGTGTCGAATACTTTTGGATTGATGGCGCCTGGATTAGCGCGAACGACTATTTCGCCAAACGCCAAAAGTAGAGGTCTTGGCTCAATGCGGTTACGTCTAAGTCAGAGAAAGGCTTAACAGTCATGCACATTTTGGTAAGGGTCGAGTTGCATGCGGCTACTACGGCGGCACAATACGAAACGCTCCATAGGGCGATGGAAGGTGTTGGATTTCAGCGCACAATCCCTGGCGGTCAGGGTAGCCAATGGGAGTTACCAACGGCAAGCTATTACAGCAATGCGTATAACAATGTCGAGCAGGCAAAAAACGCAGCGTGGCAAGCGGCTCGCGGAGTCGCGACCGCTCAGGCCGTGATTGCGTCTGGGCATTTTATAGCGTGGGAAGGACTACGAAGAATCAACAACTGAGATGACCGCCGCTGAACATAAACGCCCAATGCCGCTAGGCTATGAGCCGCCCGAGGCGGGTTCATCTGCATACGTTGCTTTTGAAGAGGCCTATTGGGAACTCTTTCAGTTTCTCGCCTTCGTTCTACACGTAAGTAGCATAGCAGACGAGCTTCGGTCGCGTATCAGCCAAATGCGCGATATCCTTACCCAGGTACCAAGCAATGGAGGAAAACCTGATGCGAGCGACGATGCCGCCACGGTAGCAACCTTCGCTCAAGCGCTGGAGGACCAAAATCGCTTCATTTTTGAAACTCTTACTGTTCGCGGCGTTGATAACTACCTTACGTACCTTAAAGACATACTGTACTTGATCTGTCGCGCGAAGCCAGAAGTGCTGCGATCAAAGAAGCTCGTAAGGATGGACTTAGTCCTAAACTTTACCGACATGACGGACCTCGTAGACGCTTTGGCGGAAAGGACGGTTCAGGACCTTTCCTACGGCAGCCTGTACGACTTGGCAGACTTTTTCGAGGACCGCTTGGGGCTACGAATCGCAAAAAACGCTTCCGACCTCAGCCACCTTGTAATCCTGGTGGAAATAAGGAACCTGATCGTACATAATCGCGGGATTGTTAACGCCGTTTTTCTGAAAAAGACCGCTACTGCCATAAAGATACTTGGGTCGGAGCTTAAAGCGAATTGGAAAATTGGCGATACAATAGACTTTGGAGCTGGGCAAAAGGGAATGTCTTTTTTGGCAAAATCGGCTCATTTGATCGACACGGAGGCGTCAGCTAAGTTTTCTTTGGAGCAAGTAGCAGCATACGTTGTGGGGCAGAACGTCCCAGATTTTGTTAAAGACGAAAACGAACAAAGCTGACTTCGCGGGCACGCGGGTACGCGTGTATAGTAAGGCCCCACGGGACGCTATGAACCTCACTCATTCGCGTTAAGGTGTGGGGGAGATGTTCCGCGCGACGCACTCGAGGAACTCTTGACATATTCGATACGCTCGCACGCGTCCGGCGACAAATCCAGACGTAGGGCGTCGATCCGATCCTGTCAAACCTCCGGTCTGCGCGGCTATCGCATATTGATGAGCCTCGAAGGCCTTCATCAACTCCAGAAGGTGGTTGCCATAACCGAAATACTAATCATGGTGACAAAAATTAATCGCCGATGGGCCCATGATCCGGGGTGCTGGTGTTTACTAGGCTAACCAGCAGTCCAATTGTTTCCGACTTTTGCCAGAAGCCCGTTCATGTCATAGTTGCGTTGGCCCGGGGCACGCACCAACGGGCTGGGGCGAAAATCGCGTTAACACTGAAGCCGTCGGCAATGGGACGACTCCCGAGAAGTTGAACATGTCGGCGAGGTCATCGTTGCTTTGATCGTCACCGTTTAAGGAAGACAGGCCAAAGGTATCTTCCACAAATGCTAGGATCGCTCCCTGACTGCGTTTGGTAGATGAAACGTAGTTGCTTTGCTTTACCCATGGCGAGATGACGATCAATGGCACCCGAAATCCCCATTCGTTGGGATTCGACGCATTGTAGGGACTTGGCGGAGGCGTATGGTGGAAGGGCCAGGGCGACGGCGTGTAGTTGTCCCAAAAGCCGCCCCAGTCGTCCCACGTCACGATGATCACGGTGTTTTGCCAATACGAACTGGACTCAATCGAATCAACGACCCACGCTAGCCATTGAGGCCCGTTATCAATGCCCGCACTATTAGGATGGTCGGATTCGAATAGGCATGGAGTCAAATATGTAAGGGCGGCAAATGGACGCAATGGACTTGGGGCAGGGGATGTGCTTCCAGTCACATTAAGCACAAAGTTAAAAGCATCTGGGTCGACCGCGAAGGGTTGAAACTGGAACAACACGCCGCTATTGTACGCTTGATATAGATGCTTCACGGACATTGGAGCCGCCCATATGCTTTTCTTGCCGGAAGCCACGTATTGCCATTGGTAGTATGGCGCGGTTGATGGAGCTGCGCTTGCCATTTCGTCAAGAATTGTAGTGTACTCGTTACACGGAGTGGCGGTTGGTGCAGCGGTTTGGTTGCCTGGGTACGGCGTTGTCATATCAGTCATTTCAACGTCCATTGCGGAACTTGGCGTATTGAAACATGTACCGTCCCCGACGTCGTCGACGATAGGCTCGTCGTCGTTGCCAGCCATGGCACCAGGGTTATTGACCATGCCATAGGGCGTTAGACTCGATCCTGGCAAGCCGCCGCTCTGTGCCGCTATCGAGTATTGATGGGCCTCAAAGCTAGGACCTTCATTTGACTGCAGAACGTGATTACCATAGCCAAACTTTTCAATCAGAGTTAGATAATTGACTACGGATGGATCCGTCGATGCCGGTGCTGGCGAAGGCACGTAGACAAGTCCCTTGAGCGCCATCCAGTTCATGTTGCTAGCCTTATTCGTAAAACCCGGTTCATGTTCATGATTTGGATTATATTTAGCGTTCAATGGTTCGGGCGTTAGAGCCGTCGCGGTTGGAGCAACCAAATCCAGTTCAGTTAAATCGCCCAATGGCGTGCCATTCGGCGCCGGCGAGTTGTAGTATGCCCCGAAAAGATCCTCCGGAGTGCGGTTTTCCATTTCAATAATGACTATGTGCTGAATCGGGGTACTGAATGCGACCAGTTCCCGCTTCCCATTATGGATTCGCCACGCGTAGGACGGCCTCGCACCACGAAATCGCGCTGGCATCAACGCGTTCACCGGATGCACGCCCGCAGGCGGATTGAAAAAGCCGGGGCTAAATGAATCGCTCGAGGCAATCACCTGTTTTCCACTATCACTTGCTCGAGAACAAGCTACAGCCCATATAGAACATAGCGCTATTGCTGTGAACAGTCTGCGCGTTACGTCCGTGCGGGTACTCATAGCCTGGTCTCCTCGGACATCGTTCGAACCTGAACAGGATTACTACAAAGATAGCATTGGCCACCATTGGCGACAAGTAGGGCATTGGTCACCCCAACCTGCTGTCCGCATGACCGCTTGCTTGGTCGTTCAATAGCCAGGCTAGCCGCTCGTTCGAGTTGCGCGAAACAAGCATTCGAAAAAGCTGAGAGGGTGCGGCCAGAGAGTACGTTGCGGCCGGTACAGCTGGCCCGAGGCTGCGGTGACCCCAGGCATCGTGCGAAGATGCGCTAAAAAGGCCGTAAAAACTCGGGCAGCCAAGGTGCCGAGCAGCTTCTGCCAAGTCTGCCGCGCACTGGCACCATAGGGGACGACGAATGAGTGGAAAGGATCACAACGATGGTATTCCGCGTCGCGGCTTGAGAAATTTCCTCGAAGACGTCGGCCGATGACATAGCGCCAGAAAACATGGCTAAGAGGACCTCGTGGTTCACTA
This sequence comes from uncultured bacterium, assembly GCA_964568035.1. Taxonomy (GTDB): domain Bacteria; phylum Vulcanimicrobiota; class Vulcanimicrobiia; order Vulcanimicrobiales; family Vulcanimicrobiaceae; genus Cybelea. Next base: position 6,196 of record CAZMPP010000009.1, on the reverse strand, counting down.
AGGATCGTTCGGGCGAAATTCAAAGTGAGCGATCTCGTGGAAAAACACGCGCTGATTTTGTAACTGCATTTGAATTTGGCGCCGGTGCCTCTGCCATTGCAGCGCTACTATCGCATTTCCAACCAACGCCGTACGACAACTACGTTTTATTTGCCCAGGCGCTTGTGCGCGGGCACCTTTGGATAAATTGGCCGGGACCCACGATCGATGCAGTATTGGTAAACGGGCACCGGTACATCGTTAATGACCCGCTTCCAGGACTAATGCTCGTGCCGTTCGTTGCCGTCTTCGGCACGGCAAACCAGACGATGCTTGACGCGGTGCTGTGTGGCGTCGCAACGGGCGCTGCCTGGGAGTTGTGCCGGCGTTTCGGCTGTTCTGTTAAGACAGCCGCCTGGTTGACCGCTTTTATGTTCGCCGGAACGCAGTTACTCTGGTGTTCGGTTTACGGAGACGTATGGTTCGTGGCGCAAACGTCCTGTACCGCCATGGTGCTATTGTCGCTATGCGAGTTAATGGGTAAGAATCGGCCGTGGCTGGTAGCTCTGCTCTATTGCGCAGCAATAGGTTCACGCTTTACTCTTGTGATGGCGTTGCCGGTTATCGCGTGGTTGATGTGGCGCGACAAGCGGCACGGCGCCGGACAATTTGTTGCGACCCTGTTACCGTTCTTCGCATTGTGGGTTTGGTACAACATTGCCCGTTGGGGCGTACCATGGGATGCGGGACACACGATATTCTACCATCAAGACGCCGCAGCGGGCTCACTTACCGGGTCGCCGTTTTCGCTAACGCACATTCCTTACGAGCTTGAGTCGTTCTTCGCGCAGGCGCCGAAGCTCCTGTCTGGATATCCGTGGTTGCGCCCGACGCTTTCCGGCGTGGCGTTGACTTGGGTATCGCCGGCGCTCGTTCTCGCGGCATTCGCGCGCAGGCCGAGACCGCTCGTCCTCGCGTTTTGGGCAGCGACGTTACTTGTAGCGGGCCCAAGCCTTCTGTACTACGTCAACGGGTACGTGCAATTTGGTATGCGCCACGCCTTGGATTTTGAGCCCTTCCTACTTGCGCTAATGATATTCGCCGTTCGCGACAGATTCACGCTTTGGAGCAAGGCATTGATTTCATACTCGATAGCGGCCAGTTCTTGGGGATGCTGGTACTGGCTCACCTTCGTGAGGAACTCTTAAGACCGAAGTTGCTACTGGGCGAACAGAGAGTCCAAGTCGGCTGGACTTCAGCAACCGGAAACCGCGCGGCACTCCAAGAAGTAAAGCCAACTGTTCGTTCCCTCGGCAAAGATGGAGTTGGCCACTTGACTGAGCCTCAACGGGAAATTCAAAAAGATAATCCGGCTCAAAAGCCACTCGCACGTCGAGTGATTACAAAGAATATTCCCCAAGCGTTTTGCAAGGGTCTAAGGTCGGATCTCGAAGCTTAAGGATCCGCTGTTGTACTGGTCCGCGGATTCAATACGGCGTTCGGCCACTCGCTAGAGCGCACGGCGCAAAGACTGCTCGGCTCGAAGTTTTCGGAAGCGCGATAGCTCTCTCTCCAGGTCGGTAAGCGAACGCGAGGTTGTACGTGACCGATTGCGACTGGATACCGAAAACGTATTGTATTCGCTTCGTTCCTCCAAGAATTGCCTTAGGAGCGCCCGCGCGCGGCCGTTATCGCCAAGAAGAGGACAGTCGTAGACCTTCCACTTCTATCGAGAGGATGTTGAGCGGAAGCACCCTGGGAAAATTCCGAAAGCCGCTTTATTGCGACGCCTCTCAACGGCGTCGCCGCGGCCGCCGTACGTGAGAGCATATGGCACACCTACGGGCGAAGAAACCTCCGAGCACGCCGACTGCTTGCCCAATTCGCGGACAGCCGTGCTTAGGCAAGAGGCGCCGGCATTGCGAGGTGTGCATTCCCTAAGGTGCGCCCGGAACACAGGCTAAGCGCGATTGCGGCGGCTCGCAGCGCCCTCGCGACCTCGACGGTTCGAGGTGACGATCCTCGCAGTAGTGCGGCTATGAACCGCGCAGCGAGGCGGTTGCCGAATGAAATCGGGGCAATTGTCGATGGCCTGCCAAGCACTCGGATCAGCGCGACGACGAGTGGCTCAAGCGGATGATTATATTAAGGCTTGATGCGTCCGCTCTGAGCGCGCTCGGCAAGACCACGGGGTTATAGCTCGCAGCCCGTTCGCGTTTCCGAGCCGGAGCACACGTCCCGCATCCGCGTCACTGGGAGACCGTGCTCGCGCGGACTGAGGGCTAGCGGAGCCTTCACGCGCAAAGCCGACCCTAGTCTCCGGGGAACGCTAATCGCCCGTCGAAGTTGAGTCCGTGACCAATTTTGCTCGGAGGCGGAAATCATGAATCGAAGTCGTAAGGGCGCGCTTTGTTTCACCGTTGCCTTTGCTTTGCTAGGCGGTTGCGGCGGATCCCAACTGCCCATCGGGGCGCCGCGAACGATACCGCAAAGCCGCGCGATCGCGCAGCCCCTGGCGCATGGCAGCAAGACGTTCAACTACACCGGTAGCGAGCAGTACTTCAAGGTACCGCGCAACGTAACCCAATCAACCATCGTAGCCAGCGGAGCCAGCGGACCAACTAACAGTTATCATGGCTGCGGTTACAGAGGTGGAAGCGGTGGACTGATAAAGGCGAGGATTCCCGTGTCGCCTGGAGAGCAATTAGCGGTTTTTGTTGGGGGCGAAGGAAGCGGCGGCACCGCCTGTTCTACTACCGGCAGGGGCGGCTTTAATGGCGGGGGCAATGGCGGCGGAGGCGTCAGCAGCTCTAACGGAACTGGTGGCGGCGGCGCGTCTGACGTACGCGAAGGCGGCGATGCATTATCAAACCGCGTTCTCGTAGCGGGCGGCGGCGGTGGCGGAGGGGAAAACTTGAGCTATGGCGCTGGACGCGGAGGCGCCGGCGGGGGAAGCGTCGGCGGCCGTGGCGGAAGCGGTTACCGATGCTCCGCGGATGGTCACGGCGGCAGGGGCGGAACGCAAAGCGAGGGGGGACGCGGCGGGCGTGGAGGTCGTCCGGGCTGCGGCGATTACGAGCGCGCTCCACGTGGCCATCGCGGTGCTAATGGCGTTGGCGGCGATGGCGGCTCAGGCTACTATAGCGGCGGCGGTGGCGGAGGCGGCGGTGGATACTATGGCGGCGGTGGTGGAGGCGCGGGAGCAGATGATACCAACGGAAGCGGTGGTGGTGGCGGCGGTGGCGGAGGATCGTCATTCATCGAGTCGAGCGCGACGCTAATCAAAGATCTCCAGGGGAAAGCGCCTGCCGGAAACGGTTCGGTTACCATTTCATGGTAAGGAGTCCGCATCAAATGACGTTTTCAGGGTGCATACTCGAGCGCTCACGCTTCGTTGCTCGACTGGGATGCTAGTCGCAGCGCACGTATCGCAGCGGCCGATTGGCGTGCCGGGGCGCATATGCGCTAGAGGCGCACCCCCTCGTGCTTAGCCTTTTTGCTGACCTTTAGGGGCAGAACAACTTCGTCACCCCCGCCAGAGCCTACCGTCAGCTCGGCGTCACCGTCGCCAGAGCGGACGCTTTCCATTCAAAACTTAGCCCGATATGACCTGAGGTGAGCCTCCTCCGTCGCGCGTTTTAGATGTCGAAAAATACACAAGATATTGGTACTCCTCTTGCGTGACCACTGTTCGGGAAATCGCTTGGCAAATCTTCGGCGCTGATCGGTGCCCATTGCTGTGCCGTGTCATTTAGAAAAAAGCCCCGAGCGTCTCTTTCTCTTGGCAGTCGCAGCCATTAATTGTGACCTCGGTCGGTCGTCAGGCCGAGTGGTTTCCCGCTTCATGGTAGTTGTCGGCACTTATCTTGTTGAATGCACCCGAACCGCTTAGCACAAGTCAAAGTCACGTACCCAAGTTAAAGTCACGTAATTGATATTACGTCGCCCCTCAGTCCGCAGGGCGCCACGCCGCGCCAACAAGCGAATCCCATCGCCCACCGCATTAAACCACGCGTTCGTGAATGCCCTTGGATTGCGCGACCGTTAGTACGCTCGCAACCGATGTCCCAGTCTAGTGAGAGCGAGTCCGGCTTAAAACAAAAGCCTCCGGACAAATGAGTTCCTCTCTGGCAGCCGCTTGACATCGCTGATACGCGCACGCACATTGGGCTTTATCGAACCTCCCACGCCGAGTTGTGGATTTGTTCGACGAGGCGCCCACTGATCAGTCTTTGACTTTAGATCTTACACTCGGCGCTCGACGAAGGGCTACTTTCCCCACCTCTCTGCCTGCGAGATCTCTAGGTCGAATCTTCTAGGCGCACGACTACCTGACTTTATAGTGACCAGTATCTGTCTCGCTTCGGGTAAGCTCACCGCGGTTTACTAACGCTTCGCAGGCCATAACTATTTCCCACGGGTCGAGGTTGAGCGATTCGGCGAGTATCATGGGATCTATAGTACCAACTTTAGAAACGTGGCCGCGTACCTCGGGGAACAACGATTCAACGCCATTAAGTGTTTCAGATATTTCTCTGAGTTCGAAGTCAGGGGCAAACAGATAGACCTCATTGCGCCATATGATGAAGTGACTTCTACAATCGCTTTCGCGCCAGACCGACGGATAGATACTCGTAGTGCCCCTTTTTGCGTCTCGGCGTACTCGCCACGCCGGACCCCGTCTGCGATACGCTGATTGGCGGTAAGCGCGGCAATCTCTTGCCAAGCCGTCTCGCGATAAAAAAACCATATGCTCGGAGAAGCTTCTTGTGCCATAGGGTCACCGCGCGCGAGTTCGGCCCTCGATTCGAAAGGCAGGTTGTTAATTGATAGTGCGTTTCTTGACAAGCTCTTGATGAGTAGAGGCACTTCCTGGTCGCTGCCAACGATGATCACGTCACAGCCATGATCTAAGACACGAACCGCATGCCGATCGAGGGCTTGCACGTAGGATCTTCGCGCGATAGTCCAGCTCTATGACTATCGCAGCGTACGTAGCAAGCGTAGAGCCATCTACGGCTTCAAGTGCGGTTAGTTTTGAAGCAAACAACTCTCGTTCTGCAAATCGTTGCACGACCTCATAGGGGGGCTCGATTCCTAGAAATCCCACGCGGGTTCTCGATGACCTTGCGCCAACCGCAATGGCCACTTAGTCCTGCCTTCCTGGGAAAGGCCAGCTGTCGCCCTTGGCCAGGCGACCTTGGGAAGAACAAACAACGCAGCCCGGTGTTGGCAACGATGTGACGTCGCGTATCGACGACGTCAGCGCCCGATAGATGATGTGTCTCGCGGGAACAGGCAGGCTCGCGAGCACAGCGAGTGCCATCGTAATAGACAATGAGGCGACGGTTCCATTAAAAGAAATCACGGCCGGTGCCGGCCCGCGGGCTCCCAAAATGTATGGATCGCTCTTCCGTTCGGAAGGCGTCATCATGTCGCGCTGGCGTATCGCCTTCTTCCTCAAGGTACAGTTGGTAGTTTGGCGGTACGGAAGCAATGTTCTTGATTTCAAGCCCGCTGAGAGCGCTCTTTTCTGACTCATACGCCTGCGCATCTACAAACAACTTGTACTCACCGTGTTTGACGTCTTCTACCATGTCTTAATCCCTTTCCTAGTAGAGATTCGCGAGTTAAGTAGCTCGAAGTACTCATCCACCTTACCCCTGGACGGCCTTTGGCACCCATGTGGCCGGTGCCCCGTTAGATTCTTAGATTCGCACGAAATCGCTCCAAAGGCCTGTCGCGCATTCAGCTCGCCAGTCGTTGGCAAATCCCCAGTTTCGCAGTCGTAACACTATACAAAGGGCCTTGCGGCGCTAGTCCCATAGCGCACGCGCTCTTCAATGAACCCGGCGCCCGCTAGACGATCCGTCCATTAACCCGAACCGGCAAGGAACAACGTCATACCTATAAAGAGCGCATCGAGCCGTGGTCTCGTGCGCACGTGCATGCTTCGGAAAAGGCCAGAGGCCAAGCCAGGGAACAATCCTATTTCCTTACCTCAGTCATTCCAAGCAAAGGCCCAAACTGCTCGCGGGCCACAGCATAACACTCGCACGATGCTTCTTCCAGGCCCACTCGATTGAGAATCACGATATGTCCGCGAGCATAGCGAATGAATCCAGCTTGCTGGAGGGTCGCCGCTGCAATCGTTACGCCCGAGCGGCGCGCGCCTAGCATCATGGCAAGGTATTCGTGGCTAAGCGCAATCTTATCG
>CAZMPP010000008.1:0-23328 GCA_964568035.1 uncultured bacterium | reverse complement strand
TCGTGCCACCGCGGAAGTTGAAATCCATCACACCCAAGGCATCGGGGAAACGTCCGATCGTTGCAAACCCGCAGACGTCCGATTATGAGAGGCCGCTGCGCTCGCGATCGCCGCTCAGCTTGGCCGGATAGGTTTTCTTATCGGTCCAGCCCAGCGGATCGCCGGCAACAACGTCACCGCCGATCTCGGCAAAGTCGCCGTCAACGATCGAGGCGATGCGATCGTAGGCGCCCATTCGGAAGTGATGACCGCAGCGCGTGCACACAAAGAGATTGGCCGCTAGATCGCGGCGATATAGCACTTCACCGCACTTCGGGCATTTGCTCCACAGCGCCGCGTCGGCCGCCGGCTTCTCTTCCTTTCCGCGCCGGCTCGACAACCAATCGGGCATCGGCATTAGGCTTTGCGCTCCTTCGCGCGCGGCGACAACCACTGTCCGTAAAGCCGCGTCAGCTGTTTGATGTAGTTGAAAATCTCGCGTTCGTTGAGCTTCGATTGGCCGGCGACGCGGTCGGTAAAGACGTACGGAACCTCAACCGCTCGACCGTAGCGCGCCTTAGCGATGACTTCGAGCCCAATCTTGAAGCCGATCGGGTCGAGCTCGACGCCGTCGAGCGCATCGCGGCGCACCAAAAAGTAGCCGCTGGTGACGTCGCGGACGCTGGTCAGCGGACGCGCCAGCCAACAGGCTACCTTCGAAGTAATAATCCGTCGCGCCGGCCAGTTGGCAATACCGCCGCCCGCAACGTAGCGACTGCCCACCGCGAGCCCGTACTCTTGCGTCTGCAACGCGGCGACCATTTTCGGCAGCGCGTTAACGTCGTGACTAAAGTCGGCATCCATCGCACCCAGCGCCACCGACTCGGGACGCGCGACCTTCCAGCCGTCGATGACGGCGCTGGAAAGCCCGAGTTTGCCGCTGCGATGCAGGCAGCGTACGGGCAGTTCGCGCGCCAGCTGCTCGACGACGTCGCCGGTGCCGTCGGGGGAGTTGTCGTCGACGACGATGATCTCGCCGTCAAGCCCGTTCTGCGCAAATACCGCGTTCAAGGCGTGCAGGAGCTTTCCGATACCGGCAGCCTCGTTGTAGGTTGGAATGACGATCGAGAACGGAAACGACATGAGCAATCGTTGACTCTACGACGTAAAGGCGCCAATCACCGCCAACAGCACTATTGCGGCGGTGTCGGTCCGAAGAATGCGCGAGCCCAGCCAGAGCACTCGCGCTCCGCGGCTCGTGGCGGCTTCCGCCTCGCCGTGCGCGAAGCCGCCCTCGGGACCAACGACGATGAGCACGCGCCCGACTTGCGGCAAAAGGGCGCGCAGCCGGTCGTGCAGCGGTTCCGGCGGCGCAAGCTCCCACGCAAAAAATACCGCATCGTACTCGTCGAGGCGCTCGACCAGGGCGTCAAACTCGAGCGGTTCGTGAACCGCGGGCACCTCGCATCGTCCCGACTGTTGCGACGCAGTGCGCGCGATGCGTCGCCAACGCGCGAGCTTCTCCGGGCCAACGCGCCGTCCGACGCTGCGCTCTGAGTAAAAAGGTAGAAATGCAGCCGCGCCAAGCTCGGTACCCTTCTCGACGACGAAATCCATGCGCGTCCCTTTGGGAACGGCTTGCGCCACCTCGACGATAAGAGGCTTTACTTCAGATACGGAATCGGCGATGGCGTCGAGCAGCCGCACGCGTACCACCTGGCCGGCCTCTTCGATGGCGGCGGCAAAAGCACGGGCGCGTGAGTCGACGACCTCGATGAGGTCGCCGGCATGCAGGCGCAGCACGCGCGTGATCTTATGAGCGTCTCCGCCGTGAATCTCGACCGCGCTGCCGGCCTCTTGTTCACCCTCGACGAAGAAGCGACGAGCCGCGCTCACTCCGGACGAAACGCGTCCTTCACCCGGTCGAAAAAGTTCCGCTCCTCAACGCCGTCACCACCGGCGTCGGCATAGGCTTCGAGAAGATCGCGCTGCCGTTTGTTGAGCTTCGCCGGCACGACGACGTGCACGCGCACGTGATGGTCGCCGCGATGCGCGCCGCGCACGCTGGGCATGCCGTAGCCGCGCAAGCGCAGCGTCGTTCCCGACTGCGTTCCTGCCGGCAGCGTCAGCTCGACGTCGCCATCGAGCGACGGTACGCCGATCGTCGCACCAAGTGCGGCCTGTGGAAAACTCACCGGCACGTCGACGAACGTCTCGCGCCCTTCGCGCCGAAAGACGGGATGTTGCGCAATCGTCAGATAGACGAACAGATCGCCGGTCGCTCCGCCGCGCAATCCGCCTTCACCGCTGCCGGCGATGCGAATACGGGAACCATCGTCGACGCCGGGCGGAATGTTCACCGTCAGGCGGGCTTCGGTCTCGAAGCGTCCTCGGCCGGCGCAGCGTTCGCAAGGCGTCGCGGCGACGTGCCCCTCGCCGCCGCAGCGCTGGCAAACCGTTTCGGTCACCATTTGTCCGAGCGGCGTGTTGCGGACGCTGCGCACGCTGCCGTTTCCGCCACAGCGCTCGCAGGGTACGATCATCGTACCGGGGCGGGCGCCGCTCCCGTTGCAGACGTCGCATTGCGCCAGGCGATCGAAGACGATCTCTTTTGTCGCCCCGTGGAATGCCTCTTCGAGCGTGATCTCGAGATCGAAGCGCAGATCGGAGCCGCGCTCCGGCCCGGCTCGCCTCCGCGGTGCGCCGCGCGCGTTGCCGAAGAACATGTCGAAGATGTCGCCGAACGAACCGGTGCCAAATCCAAAGTCGCCGCTGCCCGAGCCGTTGCCGGTGGTCCCGAAGCGATCGTACTGCGCGCGCTTCCCCGGATCGGAGAGCACTTCGTAGGCTTCGTTGATCTCTTTGAAATAGTGCTCTGCTCTGGATTTATCGTGCGCAACGTCGGGATGATGTTCGCGCGCCAGATTGCGATAGGCTCGTTTGATCTCGTCCCCCGTTGCATCGCGTCCGACGCCGAGGATATCGTAGTAGTCCTTCGTCGGCATTTTTATGCGTCGGGTATTTGATTGACGTCCGAGAGACGCTCGCTCAACGATTCGGCCGTTCCCGTCGCCAGCGCTAGTAGGCGCGCGTACGGCATCCGCCGCGGGCCGAGAATGGAAAGCATTCCGGACGCGTGCGAACCAAAACGATAGGGAACCGTTACGACCGAAAGATCGGCCAGCTCGTCACTGCCGAGCTCGTGGCCGATTTTGACGCTGGCTGCCTCCGCGTTCATGGCGTGTGCGACGACTTGATACAGCGTTTTCTGCTCCTCGACGATCCGTAAAATCGAACGCAACTTGCGTAAGTCTTGAAACTCCGGCTGGTCGAGCAGATTCTGGGCGCCGGCTGCGGCGATCGTCGGCTGTTCGCTCGAGCGCGCCGAAGCGCAGGCTTGTACGACGGCCGCGCGCAGGTCGTCGGAGACGCCGCTCTCGCGCGCCGCTTGCGCGATCTCGGTCTCGCTGACTTCGCGCAGCAGGCGGTCGGAGAGCCGCGTATTGAGCGCGTTGGAGAAGCGCGTGAGATCGTCGGGCTGCACCTCTGCGCCGAGCTCGAAAAGACTCTGCGCGGTGACGCCGAGCGAGGTCACGACGATGGCCACCCCGGTATGCGAGGAGAGCCAGATGAGCTGAATGTGCTTGAAGCGCTGCGCCTCTTGCTGCGGCATCGTAACAAAGGCGAGATTGTTCGAGAGCCGGCCCAGCAAACGGGTCGTGTGATCGATGATCTCGTCGAGTTCGCGCGCGGCATCGTCGAGCTCGTCGCGAATACGTCGCCGCTCGTCGACGGACAGCTCTTCGGGCTCCATCAACCGGTCGACGTAGGTGCGATAGCCGGCGTCGGATGGGACGCGCCCGGCCGAGGTATGCGGCTGAATTAGATACCCGCCGGCCTCGAGCTCCGCCATCTCGTTACGGACCGTGGCCGAGCTGATACCGAGATTATATTTCTGGGTGAGCGCCTGCGAGCCGACCGGCTCGGCGGTGGCAATATACTCGTAGACAACCGTCGCGAGGATATAAGCCTTGCGCTTCCCGAGGTCGCCGCCTTCAATCACTCCCCTACTGTAGCACTCCCGCTCCGAGAGTGCTAGCCGGAGAGCCGGCCTGCGCTCGCTCGATTGCCCCGCTCAGTTCCTCCCAGCTTTCCCCGCCCACGGAGACGTAAGAGACGTTCCCGGCCGGGTCGAGCACCAGCGTTACGGGGATCTTCGGAACCGAGTAGACGCGGTGAATGATGCCTTCGGGATCCTCGATCAAGGGAAGGTTGATGTTCGTCTGGCGCAGGTACGCGGCGGCGACGTCGTGCGGTTCGTCCGAGATCGTGACCACCGCAACGCGATTGCCGTAGGTCTGCTGCGCGCGAACGAAATCAGCCAGCTCGGCCGTGCAAACGTGGCACCAGCTCGCCCAAAAATCAATGACCACGGCTTTGCCGCGCAGGTCGGAAAGATAACGCATTCCGTGCGCGTTGGGGATGGCAAAGTTTGGGGCCGGCGCATCAAAGCGTATCGTGGTGAGCCCGGTTGCGGTCGCAGTCAGCGCCGCGAGAACGAGTGCGGTCAACATCGTCGAAGCGTAGTCACGCTTCGGCAGGCATGCCGAGTCCGCCTCGGTAACTCGCGCCTATGAGCAGCTCCGCGATCGAAGCCCTCTTCGAAGAGCACCGTCGCTTTCCGCCGGCTCCCGAGTTTGCAGAGCAGGCCAACGCAAGCGCCGGCATCTATGAAGAGGCGGCGCAAGATTACCTCGCCTTTTGGGCCGGGTGGGCGCGCACGCTTGAATGGAGCAAGCCCTTCACCACGACGCTGGAATGGAACGAGCCGTTCGCCCGCTGGTTCGGCGACGGAGAGCTCAACGTGTCGGTCAACTGCTTGGATCGCCACGTTCGCGCCGGGCGCGGTGACAAGATCGCCTACTTCTATGAAGGCGAGCCCGGCGACCGTTGGACGATCACTTACAAGGAATTGCTCGACGACGTCTGCCGCTTCGCCAACGCCCTGCGCAAGCTCGGCATACGTCGCGGCGATCGCGTCGCGATTTACATGCCGATGATCCCCGAGTTGCCCGTGGCGATGCTCGCCTGCGCCAGAATAGGTGCCGCCCATTCGGTGATCTTCGGCGGCTTCAGCCCAGAATCGATCGTCGACCGCGTCAACGACGCGCAGTGCGTCGCCCTGATTACCGCCGATTACGGCTGGCGGCGGGGCCATAAGGTGCCGCTCAAGCGCAACTGCGATATCGCCATGGAGCATACGCCCTCGATCAAGCACTGCATCGTCGCACGCCGCATCGGCGACGACGTCTTCATGCGCGAAGGCCGAGACTATTGGTGGAAGGAGATCGTCGCGGGAGAACCGCCCCAGTGCGAGCCCGAACCGATGAACGCGGAAGACCTACTTTTTTTGCTCTACACCAGCGGCACTACGGCCAAGCCGAAAGGCATCAAACATACCACTGCGGGCTATTTAACGCAGGCGGTGATGACGCACAAGCTGGTCTTCGATCTCAAGGAAGATCGCGATGTTTACTGGTGCACCGCCGACATCGGCTGGGTGACCGGACACTCCTACATCGTCTACGGACCTCTGGCCAACGGGGCGACGAGCGTTATCTATGAGGGCACGCCCGACTTTCCCGACAAAGATCGTTTCTGGGAAATCGTCGAGCGCTATCGCGTCAGCATTCTCTACACCGCACCCACTGCGATCCGCACGTTCATGAAGTGGGGCACCGAGTATCCGGCCAGACACGATCTTTCGTCGCTGCGATTGCTCGGGACCGTCGGCGAACCGATCAATCCGGAGGCGTGGATCTGGTATCGCGAGTGGATCGGCGCGAATCGCGTTCCGGTCGTCGATACGTGGTGGCAGACGGAGACCGGCGGCATCATGATCGCGCCGCTGCCCGGGCTTACCACGTTGCTGCCGGGAAGCGCGACGCTGCCGTTGCCCGGCATTGCGGCCGACGTCGTGAACGACCGCGGCGAAAGCGTTCCACCCGGCGGAGGCGGCTACGCGGTCCTCACCAGACCGTGGCCAGGGATGTTGCGCGGCATTTGGGGTGACGACGAGCGCTACGTTCAGACGTATTGGTCGAAGTTTCCACACGTCTATTTTGCCGGCGACGGCGCGCGGCGCGACCCGAACGGAAACTTCTGGTTTATGGGACGCATCGACGACGTCATGAACGTCAGTGGCCATCGCATCTCGACGACCGAAGTGGAGAGCGCCCTGGTCGATCATCCCGCCGTCGCCGAAGCGGCGGTTTGCGGAAAGCTCGACGACATGACGGGGCAAGCCATCTATGCCTTTGTTTCGCTCAAAGGCACCGCGGCCGGCTCGGCTGAGTTCGCCGACGAGCTGCGCGACCACGTCGGCGCCAAGCTCGGAAAGTTCACGCGCCCTAAGTACGTGACGTTCACCGCCGAGCTGCCCAAAACGCGCAGCGGCAAGATCATGCGCCGCCTGCTCCGCGACATCGCCGAGGGCCGCACCCTGGGCGATACGACGACGTTGGCCGACTCGGCCGTCGTCAAGGAACTACAGGAGCGGGCCAAGATCGAGGTCACCCAGGACGATTGACCGCGGATTCATCCGCTTGCCGCCCCCGAGGCGTTCTACTGGGAAGTACCAATGGCGGTTGCACTCTGCGCTCCAGCTTCGCTCGCCCCAGGCTTCGATGCGCAAACGCGTCGAACGCTCCTTCGCATGATGCCCGCGTCCGAAAGCGACGAGGCGCTAGCGGCCGGATTCGCGGGCCACGAGCGCGCCGCGTTTTCTGAAGCCTACCGGCGTTATTCCGGACTGCTGTATTCGGCGGCCTATAACGTACTGGGCAACGCCGAGGAGGCACAAGATTGCGTTCACGATGCGATCGCGAGGCTGTGGCGCTCCGCGCACGCTTTCTCACTCGAGCGCGGCTCGCTGCGCGGGTTTCTCGTCGTGTGCGTCCGCAACGAAGCGATCTCGCGACGGCGGCGCAAGGAGCGCGACCTCCGGTTGGCGCAACAGCTCGCCGCCTTTCCCGTAGAGCACGAAGAGCTGCAGGTCAGCGATCCGATCGAACGCGACCGCGTACGCCAAGCACTCGAAGACCTTCCGGTCGATCAGCGCCGGGCACTCGAGCTGGCCTATTACGGCGGCAAGACGCACACCGAGATAGCGGCGGAACTCAACGAACCGCTCGGCACGATCAAGAGCCGCATCAAGCTTGGATTGCGCAAGGTCGCGGCAACGTTGACCGCATCAGCGCCGGGGTACGGACGATGAACGGCGCGCACGTCGACGAGTTGGCAGCGCTTTACGCGTTGGGTCTGCTCGACGACCGCGAAACGGGGCGGCTCGAAGAGCACCTTCGCGACTGCCCGCGGTGCGCCGAGTTGGTCGGCCGCGCCGAAGCCGAGGCGGCCGTGCTCATCGCTGCCGAGCCGCAGCGCGTTGCGCCGCTGGAGTTGGAGCTGCGCGTCGAGCGCACGCTGCGTCGCGATGACAACGACACTACCGCACCGGCCAAGCACCGTGCCTCGGTACGATTTCTGGCTGCCGCGCTGGCTGCGGCGTTCGTGCTCGGCATGGTTCCTGCAGTTTACTTTTGGCAAGCAGATCGCTCGCTTCAAAATGCGTTGGTCGCCGACAGCGCGGCGATAAACCGGCTGGCCGAAGCACCGCACCGGGTCGCGACGTTTCTCTCGCCGCAAGGCAACGGAATGGCCAAGGTGATGTATGGAAGCGACGGCTCCTGGTATGTAGTGATGGTCCCCGAAGCGACGAAGCCAATGCGAGTGGCCTGGATGCACGACGGTCAACAGACGATGCTCGGCGACGCCATGCCCCACGGAAAAGTGGCGATGCTTTACCTGCCGCGCAGCCATCGCATGGACCGTCTCGCGCTCATGGACGGCGAAACGGTCGTCGCCGAAGCGCAGCTCTCGTATCAGTGAGACCGTTTACTCCGGCGCGCTGAAGAATTGGCCGAGATCCTCGAGGTGCTCGATGCGCGTTGCCGGCGGCAGCGAGGATAAAATAGTCGCACCGTAGCGCGTCGATGCGGCGCGGCCGTCGAGCAACGCCACCAGACCGCGATCCGTGCCGCTGCGAATCAGTCTCCCAAAGCCTTGTTTGAGTCGCACCGTTGCTGCGGGAATCATGTAATGCTCAAAGCCGTCGAGACCGCGGGCTTCGAGGGCGCGAACGCGCGCCATCACCAACGGGTCGGTCGGTGAGGGAAAGGGCAGGCGGTCGATGATGACGCACGAGAGCGCCTCGCCGACGACGTCGATGCCCTCCCAGAACGTACTCGTGGCAAAGAGCACGGCACCCGGCGTGCGCCGGAACCAATCCAGCAAATACGAACGCGGTAGATCGCCTTGCATCCGTACCGGAAACGAGAGGCGGTCGCGTACCAGCGCGTGCACTTCGCGCAGTCGCGCGTAGGACGTAAAGAGCACGAAGGCGCGCCCGCCCGTCCGGTCGAGACATTCCTCAACGAGCGGCGCCGCTCGGCGAGCAAAGTGCGATGATTTGGGATTGACGTCGGCGGGTGCGATAAAGAGCCGCGCCTGCCGAACGTAATCGAAGGGTGACGGCGCCACCAGCTCCTGCGCGTCATCAACCCCGAGCGTCCGGCGCAAAAACTCGAAAGAACGATCGGTTGCCAGCGTCGCGCTGGTGAGCACGACGCTGTGCGTTCGCGCAAAAAGCCGCTCGCGTAGAAAGCCCGCGACCTCGTGCGGTGCGCAGTTCACGGTGTAACGGCCGTCGGCGTCGCCGCGCTCGACCCAGGAAATGGCGTCGTCGGCGCCCGCTCCAAAGCGTTCGACGGCGGTTTCGTGGGCCAACACCGAGCGCATCGCGAGGTCGCGCCGGCGTTCCGCTTCGGCCTCGTTATCGGCGCTGCGCTTGAGTCCGTCCAGCCAATGCGCGAAGAGCCAATTCTCCAAACCGTAGAGGCATTGTCGCAACGCATCGAGCGGCTCCCAAACTTCCTCGTTGGCCGCTAGCGGATAACGTTCGGAGGGAACCTGCGCGAGACTCGATTCGAGCCGCCGCATCGTCTCTTCGAAATCGGATTCAAAGGCGTGCGGAAGGTGGTAGTGGCGCCGTAGCTTGCGCAGCATCCGATCGACGCTCGCGCGCGAGACCACCGCGGTAAGCGCGTCGGTCGCCCAGCGTTCGCACTGGTGCGCCTCGTCGAGCACGGCGACGTCATAGGGGGGTAGCAGCCCGCCGCCCATCGCCAGATCCAGAAAGAAGAGCGCGTGATTGACGACGACGACGTCGGCATACTTAGCTTCGTCGCGCTTTCTGAAGAAAAAACAGTCGCGAAAGTGCGGGCAGATTTCCCCGGTACACTCGTCCGCGTCGGCATCGAGCTGCTCCCACTCGCCGCCGTGCGGCGAGAAACTAAGTTCGGCTCGATCGCCGCTCTGCGTCCGCTCGGCCCACTCCCAAATCTGCTGCATCGAGTGCGACTGCGCGACGAGCCGGTCGGCGCGCATGCGTTCGAGCTTCTGGCGGCAGAGGTAGTGCGAGCGCCCCTTGAGCAGCGTGACGCGCAGCGGGCGGTCGAGCGCGCGTTCGACCATCGGAATGTCCTTACGCACGAGCTGCTCCTGCAGCGCGATCGTCCCCGTCGAGAGCACGACCTTCTTACCGCTGCGGACGGCAGGCACGAGATAGGCGAGCGACTTTCCCACACCGGTGCCGGCTTCGACGATGGTGTGCAGGCCCTCCAAGATGCCGCGTTCGATGGATTGCGCCATCTGCAGCTGGCCCGGACGTGGTTCGTATCCATCCAACGTCCGCGCAAAGGGGCCCCGGGAGCCGAAAATCTCCTCGAGGTTAACGGTCAACGGCCGGCGGTTCGTATTCGGCGTGCAGCTCGCGTCCCGCAGCGTCGACGACGACCGGCGCGACGCGACGCGGCGGAACGTAGAGCGCATAGGTCAATACAAACCCGGCGACGAGTCCGGCGACGTGGGCTTGCCACGCAATCGCCGGCACGGTAAACGTGATGATGAGGTTGATGACGAGGATGCCGATGTTGGCGCGCACCAGGTCCATTCCAGGCTTTCCAAGCTTGAGCCCGATGGCGAATAAAGCGCCGAAGAGGCCGAAGATCGCGCCACTGGCGCCGACGGTCGGCACCATCGGAGCGCTTAAATAAACGACCGCCAGTCCCGAGGCAATCAAGGAAAACATGTAGACCATGAGCATTCGCCACGAACCCATCGCCCACTCGATGAAGCGTCCCAGGAACCACAGCGACATCATGTTGACGGCGATGTGAATTAAACCGCCGTGCATAAACGCGCCGGTGATGATGCGCCACCACTGGCCATACTGCAGAACGAACGCCGGAATAATTGCGCCCTTCAAAAGAACGCGCTCCATTCCGGCGTTATCGCCGCCGAAGCCGCTGAGCAGCGCCGATCCGCCGACTCTAATCTCCCACAGGTAACCGATGACGTTGAGCGCGATGAGAAAACGCGTGATCACGCGATCATCACCATGCGTGCCAGCTCGAGCGATATGGCGTGGCGATGACCGTCGACTTCAATGGTTATGGGGCCGCCGAGCGGTGCCTTATCGAGAACCTGCAGACGCGCTCCCGGGCGCAAACCTACTTGCGCAAGATAGCGCAGTATCTCCGGCATCTGCTCGGTGACGCCCGAAACCGTGATTTTCGAGCCCGGCTCGACTTGTGCCAGCGGGACACCGTTGCGCACCGGTTCGGTTAGGTCTTTGGGCGGAATGGGATGCCCGTGCGGGCAGGTCTGGGGATCGCCGAGCGCCTCGACGAGCCTTTCTTCGACGCGATCCGTGATGGCGTGCTCGAGAATGCACGCCTCAGCGTAGACCTCGTCCCACGGCATGCCGAGCATGTCGGTGAGCAGGCGCTCCGCCAAGCGGTTGCGACGCACGACGCCGACGGCCACTTCCAGACCCTTGCGCGTGAGACGGATATCGCCGCGGATCTCGTGCTCGACGAAGCCATCGTTCACTAGCTTCTTGAGCATTCCCGAGACCGAAGCCGGCGCGACGCCCAGCTCGGTCGCCAAAGCTGAGGTCGTCACGCCCGGGCCCTCACGCTCCAAGCGATAGATTGCCTTCATATACATTTCAAAAGACTCGGCAAAATGGGAGTGCGAGTGTCCCGGCATACCTGCTTTAACTTCGCCCTTGCGGCTGAAGTTCCGCAACGGCCGCCGCCAGTTGTACGGCCATGCGGCGCTTCTCTTCGGGAGCGGCAAAGGAGGCTTCGATAGCGTTGCCCACATAGCGCGCCAGAGCCGAGGCGCCGGCCACGCGCTCGACCTCGGCGTACTCGCGCTCGATCGACGTCCCAAAAAGGGCCGGGTCGTCGGCGTCGATGATGACGACACATCCCGCGCGCTCGAAGTCGAGATAGGGATGAGGGCGGTTCTCCAGCGCCGCGCCGGTCAGCCGGTTCGAGGTTGGACAAATCTCCAACGCAATCCGCCGCTCTGCTAGCATTTCCACGACGCCGCGATCTTCCAATGCGCGAATGCCGTGGCCTATTCGCTCGGCTCCCAGCAGTTCCACCGCGTCGCGAACGCTGTGATGGCCGTCGGCCTCGCCGGCATGCGCGACGCGATGCATCCCTTGCGCTCGCGCGAAGGCGAAGACTTCGGTGAAATCGCGCGCCGGAAACCGCGCCTCGTCGCCGCCGAGCGCAATGCCGATAACACCCAGGTGGCTCATCCCGGCTACGGCTCGTGCGGTTTGCATGGCAGAGCCGGCGCCGAAATTGCGCGTTACGTCGGCCAAGAGGTTGAACGTCGCGTTGGGGCGCGCCGCGCGCAGCTCGGATGCAATTGCTTCCATCGTCGCCCGAACGTCGAGCTGCGGGTTGAAGAACGTCCATACGGACGGCGAGATAAAAAGCTCGCCGTAAACCACGCCCTGCGGGAGCGCATCTTCCACGAACTCGCGGGCCAGGCGGGCATAATCTTGCGGATCTTGTAGCGAGCGGCTGACTGCGGCAAAGAGAAAGAGAAACTCGCGAAAGTCTTTAAAGCGATACGGATCGGCGGCATCGACGGGCTCGCTCGGAGTTTCGGGCGCCGGTCCGCGGTGATACCGCAGCGGCACGCCGTGCTTACCGGCAAGCTCCACGAAGGTCTGCGGCCGCAGCGTCCCCTCGAGGTGGCAGTGGAGATGGATCTTCGGCACGCGCGACGCAAGCAAGCCTAAAGGCATACGTTCGCTTTTCGGCAGGTGCGAAACGGTACCCGTCGTAAAACTAGCGGTCCCGTCGCGGGGTGGAGCAGTCCGGTAGCTCGTCGGGCTCATAACCCGAAGGTCGGTGGTTCAAATCCACCCCCCGCAACCAACTCAGGCAGGTCCGTAATTCAACGGACCTGCTTTTGGTTAATAACGGTCCCCATTCTTTTGGTGGCGCTATTCGGCGCCGTCTCCGGTGGACGCGTTTCTGTCACGATCGCCCTCGCTATCGTTGCCGCGCCTTAGCGAGCTAACGAATCGTCGCGGTCTCCATAGCGCCGCTGCCGTCTCGCAGTTCCAAGTGATCGAAGCGTTCCTTATTTTTTACAAAGAGCTCGCTGGTCGACCCTGCGGCGTTCGTCGACCCAAGTGAGGCACGATTGTCGCCCGCGACGCCGTAGACGTCGTAACGTCCCGTTCCGGCGACGATAACGTAGTACCACGAACGGTCGCGTGCGTAGAGAACCTTTGCCTTCGGGCCCGTGCCGGCAAACTGCGCGTGGGAGAAGTGTCCGTTTACCATCGCCAGCATCGCCACGTTGTGCTGCGGTTGTGCCCGCGGCCAGAGCATGCCGACGAGAAGCGCGGCAGCCATGGCGGGAAGCAGCCACCACGGTGAGATTTGGCGCCGCGCGAACGGCAGAACGTTGGTTGCCGCCGGCGGCGCGAGCGGTTTGTTGACCCGTTCGAGTGCCAAAACCGTTTCTTCGGCCTCGCCCAAACGGCGCAGACAGGCCTCGCATGCGGAGGCGTGCGCTTCGATCGCCGCAATCTCGGCGGCATCGAGTTGACCGGCGGCATAGAGCTCCGCCGCTTCCCCGATGTGCTCGTTAGCCTGCATCTGCATTCCCCGGAATAAGCGACGCGCGCAAAGCCCTAAGCGCCGTGCTCAACCGTCCTTTCACCGTTCCAATCGGTATCGTCAAGTCGGCGGCCACTTCCGAGAGCGTCATGCCGCGGTAGTAGGCGCGCTGCACGACGTCGGATTGATCGGAGGTCAGCTGCCTCAGCGCCCGAGCAACGCGCTCCCGCTCGATGGGATCCTCTTCCATCTCATAGGCCACCTCAGCCGGAAACTTGCCGATTGCGGCACGGCCGCGGCTAAAGGTCCGCAGCTGGGTAAGTGCCGCGTTGCGCGCGCACGTCACCAAGAATGCTTCCAAACTCCCGCGCTGAGCCGCGTACGCGTTTTGGCGCCGCCACAGGTGCAGAAATACGTCGTGCACGCATTCGCGCGCCGCTTCGGCGTCGCGCAGCAGCCGCAGGGCCGTGGAGTACATCCGCGGCCCAAAGCTACGATACGCGCCTTCGTACGCGTCCGCTTCGCGGCGCGCAAATGCATCTTCGAGCGACACATCGCGCACGCTAACCGAACGCGCGGTCCTCGAAGCGAAGGCCGTTACCATCAATTTCGACAGTCCGGTAGCCGATGGCGTGGAGGAGCTCGCTGCGAGGAAGCGTCACCGGTCCTGGTTTCGGCGCGGCACCCGGTTTTGGCTGCGGGTATGCCGTTGCGTCGGCGCTGGCAAACCGGATATTCCCCTCTTCGTGCGTGACGATCTGATGGATGTGCCCGTTGAGCACCGTGACGTGGTCGAATCGCTGCAGGAGAGCCAGCGCGTTGCTGCCGTCCTCGGTCGTCCACCCCCAATCCGGATAGAGCGCGTAGAGCGGAACGTGCGTGAAGACGACTACCGGCGTCGATGCCGGAATGCCGCTCAGATCCTTGGCCAGCCAATCGAGCTGGTCGCTGCCCAGTATGCCCATCTTCTCGAAGTTAAAGACGTTGAGCACGGCGACGTAATGGACGCCGTTGGCATCCCACGAGCTCCAGCCGCCCGGCTTCGAACCCGGAATGCGAAAGGCTTTCATGTAGCCGGCAACGTCGTTCCCCAATACGTCGTGCTCGCCTGGCAGTGCAATCAGCGGCGCCTTGAGCTGCGAGAGAATCGCGCGTGCATCGTCGAACTGCGCGGCCGTGGAAAGGTGCGTGATGTCGCCGGTATGCACGACGAAGGCCGGCCGCGACGGCATCGCGTTGATTGCATCCACTGCCATCTGCAGCGTTCCCGCAACGTCGGGATTGGCGGCCTGTTTGAAGCCGATGTGGCTGTCGCTGATCTGCACGAACTCAACCCCGCCCGCCGCGGCCGCAACTGCCCTTCCACTCAACAGCCCTTGGGCGCCCAGCGCGTAAGCGATGCCAGCGCCCGTCCACGCGACGTGAGAGAGAAAGTCGCCGCGCCTCATGACTGCCCCGCCTTGACGACGATCGTCGCTTTCATGAACGGATGCAAAGCGCAGAAATACGCGTAGGTTCCAGGCTTGTTGAACGTGTAGCGCCACGTCTGCCCGGTGTCGATGCCCTTCGAATCGAAAACTCCGTCGCTCGAGGTAACGGTGTGCGCGTCGTCGTCGCGGTTGGTAAAGGTCACGGTCTGTCCGGCTGCGATGGTCAGCTTCGCCGGGTGGAAGGCGTCGTTGCTGATCTCGACCGTCGTGGGTGCCGAAGCATAGGCCGGTACGGCGAGAAGCAGCGCCAGGATCATAAGTCCGATCTGTTTCATACCATGTCTATGCCGAACCCGGCGAAACGGTTATTGACCGCCGGCGCCGCCGCGGCGACGGTTCTAGCGGCCTCCGCCTGCGGGGCGAAGATCGAGGCGCCGCCGGTCTTGGCCGCGCCTGCCGCAGCACCCGCCGCGCGAATGCTGTTCGATGACGAGTTCAATGGATCGAAGCTCAACAAAGCAATTTGGTTCTGGTGCTATCCAAGTGGATCGCCGGATTATTGCACGAACGGGCAGCAGGGGCTACCCTACCGCGAACGCGAGCAGTATCGGCCGTCGCAGCTCGTCGTGCGCGACGGTTCGTTACATTTGATCGCCGTGAGGCGCTCGGTCAAGCCGCACTTTCCGTGGACGTCCGGCATGGTAACGACCGGCGGACCCTTCGAAAGCGGCCCACCGCAACCGACCTTCGCTTTTCGTTATGGTTATGCCGAGATGCGCGCCAAACTGCCGCCCGGCCACGGCTTCTGGCCGGCGTTTTGGCTCTTACCGGCCGACGGCTCGTGGCCGCCCGAGATCGACGTGATGGAATGGCAAGGCGCGCAACCGCATCGCGACTATATGACCGTTCACTTTTCGGATCGTCATGCCAAGGACGATTCAATCGGGGGAGCCTTCGACGGGCCAAACTTCTCGCAAGGCTTTCACGTATACGCAATTGACTGGCAGCCGAGCCGGCTAACGTGGTACGTCGACGGGACCGCACGATTCACGGTGACGGCCAAACAAATCGAAACCCGCGGCGGCCATTTTCCAGCGCATCCAATGTACGTGGTCGTAAACCTGGCGCTCGGCGGTTGGATCAGCCCGCCGAGCCGCCACACGCCGTCGCCCGCGGCGATGCTCGTCGATTACCTACGAATTTGGAATCGCCGGCCCTAGTGAAGGCGTTGCGCTTGAGCGGCGATCTCTTTTAGCGTCGCGGCCTGCTCTTTGGCAAAGTTTCGCAGCTGCGGATTACTGCCGTGCGCCGCGTAATCGGCGTAGGTGTCGGCGGCGATCGAGGCATCGATTCCAATCTGGCCCGCAAAGGCCTGATCGAACGACGGACCCGATTTCTCCGTAAGCGTGGAGTACTGGTAGGAAGCCCGAATCGTCGGCTTTGTTGCCGGCGCGATGCCGTGCGAGCTGGCCAGCTTCTTCAGCGTTTCGTTGGCGGATGTTGCGTTCGCCGTTACCGTTTTTGCCAGCGCCTTGACGCGGGGATCTTGAGCCTTGTTCTGGGCAAGCGCGCCGATTGCGTATTGACCGAGCGTGTCTTGCTGAACGCCCGTCAGAAAATCTGCGTCGGCCGAAGAGAACGACGCCGCGCGAGCCGCTCCGCCCAAGGAAGCAACCGATAGCACAAGCAGCGAGAGCACGAGAGAAAAAACCTTCATATCCGGTTCTTACCCAGCCTGCGCTTCTTTGATGCTATGCCTTGAGCAGCCCCGTTTCTTTGCCGACCTCAGCGAAGGCATCGAGCGCGCGATCCATTTCTTCCTTAGTAAGGGCAGCGCTGATCTGCACGCGGATGCGTGCGGTTCCTTCGGGCACGACCGGGTAGCCGAAACCGGTGACGAAGATTCCCTTTTTAAGCAGCCGGTCGCTGAGCGTAATCGCAAAGGCCGTCTCGCCCACGATTATCGGTACGATCGCACTCTCGCTATCGTGTGGCTTGTACCCAATCCGAACCAAACCGTCGCGAAAATAGTGCGTGTTTTCGCGCAGCCGGTCGACCAGCTCGGGATGCGCATCCAGATATTCGATGGCTTCTAAGGAGCTGCAGGCAACCGTCGCCGGCAACGCGTTGGAGAACAACTGAGGCCTCGAACGCTGAATCAGCGTATCGATCAACGCGTTGCTTCCGGCAACGAAGCCGCCCGCCGCTCCGCCGAGCGCCTTGCCGAGCGTGCCGGTAATGACATCGATCTCGCCCGTCAAGCCGTAGTGCTCGATCGTTCCGCGACCGGTCTTGCCCATCACCCCCGTGCCGTGCGAGTCGTCGACGACGGTGATCGCGCCGTACTTTTTCGCCAGCGCCGACATCTCGGGTAACTTGGCCAGATCGCCTTCCATCGAAAAGACGCCGTCGGTCACGACCACGATCGGGAAGCAGCCCTGCACGCTCTTGAGCTTTTCCTCGAGCTGCCCCATGTCGCTATGCTTGAAGCGCTCGCGCCGAGCCTTCGTCGCGAGGCGAACGCCGTCGATAATCGAGGCGTGATTCAGCTCGTCGGAGATGATGGCGGAACCTTGGTCGCAGATCGTCGGAAAGAGCCCGGTGTTGGCGTTCCAGCACGCTACATAAGAGAGAGAGGCTTGCGTACCGAGAAAATCGGCGATGCGCTGCTCGAGCACGCGATGGATGTCGAACGTGCCGCAGATAAATCGCACCGAGGCGGTGCCCGCGCCGTATTTTTCCAGCCCGCGCTTGCCGGCCTCAACGACCTCGGGCTGATCGGCCAGCCCCAAGTAGTTATTGCTGGAGAGCACGATCACGTCGCCGGCCTCTTCCATGTGGACTTCAGGCGCCATCGGCGTGGTTATATGACGCAAATGCTTGTAGGTGCCGGCTTTCTTGAGTGCGTCAAGATCGGACTGAAGCTTCTCTTCGAACGCCTGGTTCATGATGCAGAACTCGCTCCTTTAAAATCGAATACGATCTTCGCCGCTTCGCCTTTGCTCATCAGGTCGAACGCGCGGTCGTACTCGGTGTACGGCAGAACGTGAGTGATAATTGAGCGCGGATCGACCCGCCCGCTCTTTACCAGCGCCTCGGTTTGGTACCACGTTTCGAACATGCGCCGTCCATTGATACCCAAGAGCGTCAATCCCTTAAAGATGACGCGCGCGGCCAGGTCTATCGTTACGTTGCCGGAGGGAATTCCCAGCAAGGCGACCCGCGCTCCGTTACGCACCAGCTGCATCCCGGTGTCGAGCGCCGCGCCGCTTCCCGACATCTCGAGCAACACGTCTACGCCGTCGCCGCGGGTACGGGTTTTGATGTCGGCGACCAAACCGGGCTGGGTCGCCAGGAACGTCGCGTCGGCGCCCAAACGCGCGGCGAGTTCGAGCTTTGCCGGATTCACGTCGATGGCGAAGATCGCGGTCGCACCGGCCGCGCGGGCTACCGGTATCGCCATCAATCCGATCGAGCCGACGCCGGTGATCGCGACGCTCTTGACGCTGACGCCGGCCGCCATGACGGTGTGCACTGCATTGCCGAGCGGGTCGAAGATGGCCGCCACTTCGTCGGGAATCGCCGGGTCGAGACGCCACACGTTGTACTCCGGCATCGCAATGTACTCGGCAAAGGCACCGTCGCGATCCACGCCGATTATCTCAACCTGCTCGCAGATGTGCGCCTCGCCGGTGCGGCAGAGAAGGCAGGTAAGATCGGCGATGTGGCCCTCGGCCGAGACGCGTTCGCCGACGCGCACCGAGCGCACCGCGCTGCCGACTTCGGCCACGGTCCCCATGAACTCGTGTCCGACGACGATCGGCGGCTTGATGCGCTGCTGCGCCCACGAATCCCACGAATAAATGTGATGATCGGTGCCGCAGACGCCGGCCTTTTCGACTTTGATCAGTACGTCGGTCGGGCCGATCGACGGCACCGGTACGTCGGTAAGGAGAAAGCCAGGGCCCGGTCCCGCTTTGACCAGTGCCCGCATCGACGAAGCCATGACCGCGCCGTATTCACGCCGATATGGCAGAAACCCCGCGAAGGCGCCTAGTGTCGCTGATCGTTTGAGAAGACGGCGAGATCCCGCGGCATAATGAAGATCTCTTCACCTTTGAGCAGCGCCAGTGCACGGAAACGCTCTTGCGGAATCTCGACGTGCACCGGCGCCCCCCAATCGGTGATCGCTTCGACTTTTACCGACGGTCCGGCCGCGTTGATGTGTTTGGTCGTGGCGCGGAAATAGTTGGGACCTGCCGGCTGGCGCGCGATCTCCATTGAGTGCGGGCGGACGAAGACGAGATGGCCGGTTTCTTCGTTGTTGATATACGTCGTGCCGTCGTCGACGCGGCCGTGGAAGAGGTTGACGTTACCGAGAAAGTTGTAGACGAACGAGCTGGCCGGCCGGTGATAAACCTCATCCGGCGTACCCACCTGCTCGATGCGGCCGCCGTTCATTACGGCTACCTGATCGGCGACCTCGAGTGCTTCGTCTTGATCGTGGGTGACGAAGACGCTGGTCACGCCAACTTCGTCGTGCAGTTGGCGCAGCCAGCGGCGGAGTTCGAGACGCACCTTGGCATCGAGCGCACCGAAAGGCTCGTCCAAGAGTAAGACGCTCGGCTCCACCGCTAGTGCACGCGCCAGCGCGACGCGTTGTCGCTGCCCACCGGAGAGCTGCGAAGGGAATCGTTGAGCCTGGTTCTGCAGCTGAATGAGTTCGAGAAGCTCGGTGACGCGCTCTCGGATGCGCTGCGGCGAAGGGCGCGTGCCGCGCGGGCGAACGCGCAACCCGAAAGCAACGTTTTCGAAGACCGTCATGTGGCGGAAGAGCGCGTAATGCTGGAAGACGAATCCGACGCGCCGGTCACGCACGCTGCGGCTGCTGAAATCTTCCCCGTCGAACTGCACGCTGCCGGAATCGGCGGACTCCAGTCCGGCGATGATGCGCAGCAGCGTCGTCTTTCCCGATCCCGACGGACCGAGCAGCGCGACGAGCCGTCCGCGCGGAATGTCGAGATCGACGGAATCGAGCGCGGCAAAGGTTCCGAAATTCTTCGAGATCTTGCGGACGGCGATGCTCATGCGGGCTTCTCCTTGACGTTTGCGGCCCTCCACTCGACGGCACTCTTGATGACCAACGTTGCCAGCGCCAGAAGCGCCAGCAGCGATGCGACGGCAAATGCCGGAACGAAGGCATAATCGTTATATAAGACTTCGATCTGGAGGGGCATCGTGTTGGTCAAGCCGCGGATATGTCCGGAAACGACCGATACGGCGCCGAACTCGCCCATGGCGCGGGCGTTACAGAGAATGACGCCGTAAAGTAAAGCCCACTTGACGTTGGGCAGCGTAACCTTGAAGAAAGTCTGAAGTCCGTTGGCGCCGAGCGTCAGCGCCGCTTCTTCTTCGTCGTTGCCTTGAGCCGCCATGAGCGGCAGTAGCTCGCGCGCGATGAACGGGAAGGTCACGAAGACCGTGGCCAACACAATTCCCGGCACGGCGAAGATGATGTGAACGTTATGTGCCGCCAGCCACGGACCGAGTGGACCTTGGGCGCCGAAGAGCAGCACGTACGTCAGGCCGGCAACCACCGGCGAGACCGAGAAGGGCAGATCGATCAGGGCGATCAGCCCGCTCTTCCCAAAGAATTCAAACTTGCCGATCGCCCACGCCGCGCAGACGCCGAAGACCAGGTTGCACGGCACCGCAATCACCGCCGCCAGCAGCGTCAGCCGGATGGCGGCAAGCGTATCGGGATTGGTGAAGCTATTGAAATACGCCGCGAGCCCTTGAGCGAAAGCCTCGGCGAATACGACTGCCAGCGGCGCGAGTAAGAAAATCGCCAAGAAAACGACGCTTATGGCTATCAGCAGCGTTCGGACGCCCCGCGATTCGCCGACCGCCGGCGCGGCCGATGCAGGAAGCGCGTTAACCATCGAACGCCGTCACCGGACGCAGCGCGGTGGGCTCCGCCCCAGTCATTCCGCCTTCGCGGTTGGAACTCCAGCGCTGCAGGAAATTGATCGAGAGCAAAAAGGCGAACGAGATCACCAGCATCACCACGGCGATGGCGGTGGCACCGGTATAATCGTACTCTTCCAACTTCGTAACGATCAGCAGCGGAGTAATCTCGGTGCGCATCGGCATATTGCCGGCGATGAAGATCACCGAACCGTACTCACCTACGCCGCGCGCGAACGCCAGCGCGAAGCCGGTAAGCGCGGCCGGCAAAATGGACGGAAACAAGACCCGCGCGAACGTTTGCCAGCGGCCCGCGCCCAGACTCGCCGCAGCCTCTTCGAGCTCTTTGTCGAGATCTTCGAGCACCGGCTGGATGGTGCGCACGACGAACGGTAACCCGACGAACGTCAGCGCCACGACGATGCCGAGGCGCGTGAAGGCAACGTGGATCCCGGCCGAACCGAGCGGGCCGCCGAACCAGCCCGTTCTAGCGTAGAGCGTGGTCAGTGCGATGCCGGCGACGGCCGTCGGCAACGCGAACGGCAGGTCGACGAGCGAGTCCAAAAGGCGCTTTCCGGGGAACGTGTATCGTACCAGCACCCACGCCACCAGCGTTCCCATCACGAAGTTGATCAGAGCGGCGATCAGCGAGGCACCGAAGCTCAACTCGTACGAGGCCACGGCGCGCGGCGTGGTGACGACGTGCCAGAACCCGGGCCACCCCATCTGCGACGTCTTGACGAACGTGGCCGCGAGCGGCACCAGCACGATCGCCGAGAGGTAAAAGATCGTAAAGCCGAGCGTCAGGCCGAAGCCCGGTATGATGCTCCGGCGCCGTAAACGCGCCAAGGCTCCCTTCATTGCGTTACTGGCTAGGCTGATAGATTTGGTCGAAGACGCCGCCGTCGGCAAAGAACGTCGCCTGGGCTTTATCCCATCCGCCGAACTTCTGGATCGAGACCATCTTCATCGCCGGGAACTGCCATGCGTAGCGCTTGGCAACCGAGGCGAGGCGGGGGCGGAAGTAATGGTGCGCGATGATCGTTTGACCTTCGGGCGTATAGAGGTGTTCGAGATACGCTTGCGCGACGGCACGCGTTCCCTTCTTATCCACCACGCCGTCGACCAGCGCCACCGACGGCTCGGCCAGGATGCTCAGCGGGGGCCGGACGATCTGGAATTTGCCCGGTCCAAGCTTCTCGACCGCTAAGAAGGCGTCGTTCTCCCAAGCGATCTCCACGTCGCCGATGCCACGCTCGACGAACGTCGTCGTAGAACCACGGGCACCCGAATCGAGCACCGGAACGTTCTTGTAGAGCTTGGTGACAAAGGCTTTGGCCGAGGCGTCGTTCCCGCCACGCTGCGTCAGTGCGTAGGCCCATGCGGCGAGAAAGTTCCACCGCGCGCCGCCCGACGTCTTGGGGTTCGGCGTGATCACCGAAACGCCCGGACGAACGAGGTCGCTCCAGTCGTGGATATTCTTGGGATTCCCGCGGTGGACGAGAAAGACGATCGTCGAGGTGTACGGCGTGCTGTTGTTCGGCAAACGCGACTGCCAGTTTGGCGGCAGCAGTTTAGCCTTTTGCGAGATTGCGTCGATGTCGTATGCCAACGCCAACGTTACGACGTCGGCAGCGAGCCCGTCGATCACCGCACGAGCCTGTTTGCCCGATCCGCCGTTGGACTGCTGGACGGTGACGGTTTGCCCCGTTTTTGCGTGCCAGAACTTGGCAAAGGCGGCATTGTAGTCGTCGTACAGCTCGCGCGTCGGATCGTACGACACGTTGAGAATGGTTAGCGCCGGCGGATTGGCGGCGCGGGGAACCCCCGTTGCAGCCACGAGGAGGCCGGCGACTAGTAGCGCCGCTTTTAGTAGTTTGGTCATTATCGTCCTTTAGAAGTCGTACTCGAGCATCGCGCGATTATATTTGAACATTGGGATGCCACCGAAGTAGGTCGAACCGATCGAGGAGCCGGACAGGCAGTTCGTCGCGGCCGCACCGCAATACGTGTTCGACTGGTAGCGTTCGCCGTAGCGATAGCGCAGCATCAATCCGTGATACGGGTTGCCTTTACTGACGCGACCGAACCGGTACCGTCCGTCGAGCCACCAGATTTTGGTATTCTGCGGTCCGAGCGCGTTGCCGTAGTCGTACCACGCGTCGGCGCCGAGGAAAATCCACTTTTGATTCGTCGACGTGTATGCCAGTTGGGCTTGCCACGACGATCCCGGCGCGCGCCGGTCGACTTGCCCCTGCAGAAAGTTCGTCGTATACAGCGGATCGCTGGTGGTGTTGTCGGAATACGGGCTGGCCCATCCGCCGTAGTAAATGTTGGTCGTACCGTTTGGATTGGTGAAGCATTGCGCGGCATTCACCGGCAAGAAGTAGGCCAGCGTCGCTTTTGCGGACACCTGGAAGTTAGAGTTGCTGCAGGTCACGCCGGTTGGCAGAAAAACGTTGTCGGTCTTCCACGGGATCTGATCGTAACCGACCGACAGAACCAGGTTCTTCGTGACGTTCGCTCCAATTTGGGCGCCGAATACCTGGCTGTTGATTTTACCGATATAGGACTGGCCGCTGTTTTGCTCCCAGCCGCCCTGCATCGCAATGAACGGCGCCAGCTTTCCGCGGAACGTGTATTTGCCGTCAAACCACGTCATGTTGGCGATGTCTGCGACGTTGTAGAACCAGCCGTTGGCGGAGAACCCGATTCCCGACGGATCCGCATATCCGGCATGTCCCATCGTGAAGCCGTCGGTCTGGATTCCATTGCCGCCGGGGACGACGATGTTGGATGGCAGCCCGTTCGAACCAGCGGGATAGCTCGTCAACAACGTCGACCGGCTGAACGTCGAGCTCGTTCGTCCTTCAAACGCAAGGATATCCGCGCCCCCG
>CAZMPP010000007.1:4589-24162 GCA_964568035.1 uncultured bacterium | reverse complement strand
TGACCCCAGCTATTTCCGCGCGCCTGCACAAGCAGTCCACCTTCCGAAAGCCCGCTAAGTTCGATCGACGAGAAACCGAGATTTTCGCAAGCGCGCCGATCTCTCGGCTGCTGCGCCGTCATCGTCGCTCGCCAGGAAAACGACGCGCTCAGCATCGGGGCGTTCTAACGAACATCTGTTTCGCAAAGGGCCGCCGTCTTCGTAGTAGCGAAGGGGGCAAGCAATCCCGTCGCATTTCTACAGGTTTTCGATGAAAGGATAGTCTATGAAACTCTTCTCGTGGCTCGTTTTGGGGCTGCTCGTGACCGCCGGCGCTACGCTCGCCGCGGTGCAGTCGGCTCCGGTCTTTGTTACGTCCGATAGCCTCCGCTGGGTGGCCGCCACCGGTCCTGCGAAGGGCTCTTGGAATGCGGTGATGGTCGGCAATCCGAACTCATCCGGCACCGCAATCATTCGCGTCAAGATGCCCGACGGCTACACAAACAAGCCCCATTACCATTCGCACGCCGAATATATCACCGTGATCCAAGGAACGCTGTTGTTCGGGACGGGTAATACGATCGACAAGTCTAACGCGCGGATGCTACCGGCGGGGTCGTTCATTGCAGTCCCAGCAGGCGTCCATCACTGGTCGGTCGCACAGGGCGATACGATCGAGCAGGTCGACGGAGAAGGGCCACTGACGAACATCCCAGTCAAGCAGAGCATGTAGTGGGCGGATTAGGAGGTCCGCGAAGCTTTCTCGAGCGCTTCGGCGGCGTAGCGCCTGCGCCGCGGTCCTCCCTCGGACGCATGAAGGAACTCGATTTCGACCTGTGAGTCGGGATGCACGGCGGTAACGATTGCTTCCTCGTCCTCGCCTTTCACTGTGACGTGATCACCAAGTCGAATCACGGCGCAACTCCTTAACGTCGTCTTGGGCAAAGCGTGCTGGTTCCATGCTTGGCTCTTGACCCTGACTACGACGAGTTCCCCCAGCGATGGCCGCGTGTCATCCTGAGGCGTCATGAGCCTTGAACTACAGCGTTAGCGAGAACACCGTGCCGCAGCCATTATTAGCCTGGCATTTATGCCCGCCCCCTTCAAGCGTCGTGCCGTAAAGGGTGCCGTTGACATTGACTAGGGGAGCAAC
The DNA here is from genome assembly GCA_964568035.1 of uncultured bacterium. Classification (GTDB taxonomy): domain Bacteria; phylum Vulcanimicrobiota; class Vulcanimicrobiia; order Vulcanimicrobiales; family Vulcanimicrobiaceae; genus Cybelea. The sequence continues at coordinate 23,030 of CAZMPP010000007.1, read as the reverse complement.
AGGGTCGGTGCCGTCCGCTCCGCCGGCAAAACGGTGGAGTACGGTTTCAACACCGTTTGTCGTTACGCTGAAGACACTGCCGCAATTGCCGTTGTAAATTCCGCAGTTGCCTCCTTCTCCGCCTATCGTCGTCGTACCGTAGAGCGTCCCATTAACATCAATCAAAGTAGATTCCGGTTGGGCGCCGTCCGATCCACCGGCAAAGCGGTAGAGTGTTTTCTCCGCGCCCTTCGTCGTAATGCTAAACACCGTACCGCATCCGATACTGCACCAAGAGCCATTCTGACCGCCTGAAAAGGTTGCGCCGTACAGAACGCCGTTGACATCGACGACACCGTAGGGCTCCTCGCCGTCGGCACCGCCCTGGAACGCGTACAGCACCTTCTCTTGGCCGGAGGTGCTGATGCTATAGACCGTTCCGCAGCCATTCGAAGGCCCACACGAGCCGCCGATCAAGGTCGTACCGTAGAGCGTGCCCTTGACCTCGGTCAACGCCGATGACGCCACAGCGCCGTCGACGCCGCCGGTAAATCGGTGCAACACCGTCTCGTTACCGCTCGTATCGATGCGAAAAACCGTCCCGCCGCCAACCTGACTGTAACCGGGAGCGCCCCCAAGATAGGTCGTGCCGTACAGAATGCCGCCGACGTCGAGCAGGCCTGCGATGGGAACCGCTCCGTCGGGACCAGCTTTGAAGCTGTAGAGGACTTTTTCAGCTCCGGCGGTCGTTACGCTGTAAACCGTCCCGGCATTCGACGGGCCACCGTACGCCGTCGTTCCATACAGCGTACCGTTGACGTTGACGAGCGAGCCTCGCGGACTTTCTCCGTCCGCACCGCCGGCAAATCGATAGATTGTTTGAAATTCTCCGCTTGGGCTCAAGCGGAAAATGGTGCCGTGGTGCCGGATCCCGCCCCTAGTCGACGTGCCGTAAAGCGCGCCGTCCACATAAAGAAGCCCGGCGGATGGTCGGGTGCCGTCCTTGATATGACGATGGAATCGGTCCAGGACGTGGTAAGAGCTTGAGGAGCCGTGGCGGTCCGCTCGCTGGGCCGGCGCAATCGGCACGCCGCTCTGGGATTGTCCGATGCCGCAGCCGTATAGCAACGCCGCCGCAAGACCGGAACTCAACGCATAGCCGCATAGGCGAAGGTTTTTCATGCTCACGCCCTCTCCGAATCGAGCTTCTCGCCGAACGGCCAACTTCGCGACGGCCCTCCAAGCACCATGCTCCGCTCGACCGAGTAAGAGATCGCGACGAAGTACTCAACCTGGCGGTCATCGATGTGACGGGCCTTAACGTGGAACGCATGGGGAGCCGTTCGGAGTATCGGGCGCAACCATTACGGCCACCTCGATGGCCAAACGATCACCGATTCGATTCCCGTTGGCGCTACCGAGAACTACGTTACTCGACGCGCTTTCTTAGCTGGAGACGCCGCTCAATTTGAGCCGGGATCGACGGCCACGCCTTCGGGCTGCGCGAGGTTGGCGTTGGTATAAGTGTGTTGAAGAGCGCCACCTGGAAATTTGCGGGCAAACGCGGCGTCGCGCGGCGTGTCGACCCCTAAGACGACGGTTTGGCCTGCGTCCAGCGCGATGTCACCCCAAAGGTCCAAGGTCATCCCGTCGGTGTCGATCGACCTTCGCGTCCGCTTTCCGCCTTCGGTGAACTCCACGACCGCCGGCTTCGACTTCGCGTAAGTAGCGATCAGGAGCGTCCCAGCGGTGGTGGCTTTCATACCGCTCGACGACCATGCTATCTGCGGGAACAAGTAATATCCGGATTCGCGGCCGTGGCGCCAACCCACGGTTGCTGAAAACGGCGAGAACCCGATGAAGCCGGTGGGAAAAAAATTTCCCGCTTAGTCGCACGTCACGTAGAACTCGATCCCGCCGGCGCCGCTTTGCTGAGCTATGAGGCGGGGCCTCGAACCGTGCGATGCGGTGGATATACAGCGACGCCGCCTTCGTCGCAGACCGCGACGTCGTTGGGTTGATTCGTATCGTTCAGCGTACGTGCGGGATCCGTCGAGCAACGTGGAAGGACGAGCACGTTGTGTGCCCCGGGGTTGGCGACCCACAAGTTGTGGGGCATCGACAGAGAGGCCAGCGGGTTCGTTTAGACCGCTGGAAATCGTGTACTGAAGGTTCCCGCCGCGATCGAAGACGTCGATGAGATTGTTGGTGCGATCGGAGACGTATACGAGCGCCGTGCGCCTACCGGCGAGGTCAGCGCTGAGCGGGTGCGGTGCATATGAAGAGTTCGCGTTAGAAGCAAAAGAGCATGCGGTCAAAAGTGCAGGGCAACGACGACTATAGAACGCGGCGCCATATTACTCCGCGTAGTAGACTTGGCCGGTCTGAGCGCCTTCGACGCTCTTTGCGAAGGCGAGGGCGACGCGTTTTCCCGGAACGCCTTCGCTGCCGGGAAAGTAAGGGCCGTACGCTTCGATCGATTCGCGCAGTACCGTTGGGCTTACGACGTTGATCCTAGTTCCAGCGGGGAATTCGAGCGCGGCCGAACGCACGAACGATTCTAGCGCGCCGTTTACGAGCGAAGCGCTCGCACCATACCGAATAGGGTCTTTGCTGAGCGTACCTGCGACGAGCGTCACCGAACCTCCAGCGTTTAAGTGCTTCGCCGCTTCCAATGCGAGATGGACCTGCCCCATTAGCTTGCTGCGGATTCCGACCTCAAGCTGTTCGGGAGTCATCTCGAGCAACGGACCGAAGTGCACGTTGCCGGCGGCACTTACGACCGCGTCGACCTTACCGACACTTGCGAACAGGGCGCGAATGCTTTGGAGATCGGCGAGGTCGACCTTATGCTCGCCATGCGACCGTCCCGCAGTGACGATTTCGTGCCGTTGCCCGAGTTCGTCGACAACTGCGCGGCCCATCGTGCCGTCCGCGCCGATAACAAGAACTTTCATATTCACCTGAACCGGGACCGCCGTCCTGAAGTTGCAAAAAGGTAGAAGCCCAAAGCCGCTCTTGGCAAAGAGGCTTGCGGCGAGGCGTAGCATATTACTTCAGTGACTCAGCCAATGTGGACGCTCGTGGGTTTCATCGCTGCTTCGGTGATCGGTTTGGCGACAGTACTTAGCGCTGGTCGTCGCGGTTCCATACGGCGTCGCGACTACCCGTGGATGCTGGATGCGGTTTCCCAGCTACACGTCACGATCGTAGGCACGCTGGCGGGCTTCGCATTTACGGGCGTCGTGCTTGTCGTAACGCTCGCACATGATAGGCCGGGCCGGGCGGAGATTTCCTTCGACACGGTCGTCGTCATGTTTTTGGTTTCGTACCTGTACTGGGTTGGCAGCGCGTTTCTGATCTCATACTTGCCGCACGCGAGCACGAGTGGAGATCTCGTTCAACGCGTTCATTTTAGTCTGGCCACGACGATCGAATACCGCACCGTATTTCTGTCGTGGTTCGCGCTACTGCCGCTGCTTCAGGCGAACGGCCTTGGACGCCTGGTTCCTGTTCTCTATTTACTGCTGCCCGCGTCGCTGCTTCTGGGTTCCCTGGTGGTCGCCATGACAACGGATGGCCTGGGGCTCATGACGGTCAAAGAAACGTATTTCTCGGGGGCCGTTGGCACGGGACTTGCATTGAGCTATGGGAGCGTTGTGGCGTTCGGGCTTCCAGGAATGCGCTCGCCTTATTCCTCGCTGTATCTTGCGCTCGTCATATTTTGCGTCAACGGCATCGGCTTCGCGCTGGCTGCAGGAACGCCGCTCGTGTCGCAGTACGACGGCGTCAAACGCTTTTATGAGCGATATGGACGGAAGCTTATCATCGCGGACATGCAGGTGACGACGGTTTCGCTAGCATTTCTCTGGCTAGCCGTGGTAGGAGTTATCTAGCGAGGTGCCGATCTACCAGTGGCCCGCGCTTTGACCGCCATCCACATGGGAAATCTCCCCAGTTACGTACGGTGCGCTTTCCAGATACATCACGGCAGAGACGACGTCTTGGATCTCTCCAATTCGTCCGATCGGTATCTGCGATTCGAGTCCGGCGTACGATGCTTCCGGATGCGTCCTAATGATTATCGGTGAGACCGCATTCACCCGGATGCCGCACGACGCATATTCGATCGCGAGCGCCTTTGTCACTGAATTCAAGCCGCCTTTAGCCAGCGATGCCAACGCCGCCGGAACACCTTTGACAGGTTGTTCGGCCACCGTCGCCGTGATGTTCACGATATGGCCCCAGCCTTGGGCCTCCATCACACGCACGGCGCGCTGCGTAATGTGGAAAAACCCAGCGAGGTTCGTTGAGAGCATCAAGTCACAGTCGGCCGTAGTGTACTCTGTGAATGGTTTAGAAATATAGGCTCCCGCATTATTAACTAGCGTGTCGAGCCGGCCGAATTTATCAACGACCTCGCTCATGATGAGGCCGGCGGTCTTGGGGTCACTGATGTCGCGGGCAACGTTGAGCACGTTCGAGTCTGTGTCGCGCTCGATTGAGAGCGAGTTGGCGATCACCTTGAAGCCCGCATCGTGGTATGCGGCCACTAGACCCGCGCCGATGCCGTGCGAAGCGCCGGTAATTATCGCAACCCTTTCGTCGATCACGCCAGTAGCCGACCGGACAGACCCTTAACCGGACGTGACATCCGGCTTAGTTTGCCCGACCTCGATGATATAGCCGTCAGGATCGCGGATGTAGCAGCGAATCTCGCCGTACTTGTCCTTTGGCTCGGTGATGAACTCGGCTCCGCGACTTTTCCATAATTCGTAGCACGCTTGAATATCCGCAACGCGGATATTCAAGAAGCTGTTGACCCTGTTCGGGTCGGCGGGGACGCTGAGCGTTACCGACGGCTTGTCCGGGGTAGGCCCGCCCCCGACGTTGACAATCAGCCAAGTATTCGCGATCTGAATATGCCCGGACGCACCCTTGCTGTCGCCTCTGCTCAGAATGCGGCCGCCGAATACCTTTTCATAAAAATCAGCCGATCGTTCGATGTCGGCGACGGTGATAAAATGAGTGACGGTAAATCCTTCCCGCGGCGGCATCTCATAGCTCTTTTGTTCGATCTTTACTTCGTCCATTAACGACTCCATTTCACTGGATTTACTCACGGGATAAGAAGCACCTTACCGATACCGCCTTTCGTGAACGCGGCCTGCGCTGCGCCCGCATTCTTTAGCTCCTCGCGGCGTCCGATCGGGATCGTTATCTTGCCGGAGTTTACGGCATCGGCGATGGAGGCGATACCCTCTCGGTCTTGCTTTGAGCGGAACGGGACGACGTGCACGTTCGGGTAGTCCTTGGCGCCGTCGGGTTCTCCCGTCACCGATGCAAACGTCCCGCCGTCCTTCACCTTCGCGAGCAGATCTGTCGCCGCTTTCCCACGAAGCGTGTTCGCCACGATATCGACTTGCGGAATCGTGGCGAAGTCGGCCTGGTCGTCGAGGGCGATCGTTTCGTCCGCGCCGATGCTCTCCGCCTGGTCGAGCTGAAAACGCTGCACGCCCGCAATCACCCGCGCGCCCGATAACTTCGCCATGTAGACGGCGCAACGACCGACGGCGCCCGCCGCTCCGGAGACTAGCACCGTCTGGCCCCGCTGCAAGCCGCTTGCGACGGAGATCAATTGGCAGCCCGTGACGCCTACGAGCGGAATCGCGGCCGCGTCGACCAGGTCCATCGTCTCCGGGACCTTGGCGAAAAGAGTCGCTTTATCGGCGACGAGTTCAGCGTACGTGTGGTAGGACCACGCGCAGACACGGTCGCCGACCGCGAGGTCGGTGACGCCGTCGCTCCTCGCGACCACCGTTCCCGACACGTCCAGGCCGATGATCGCCGGAAAGTGCATCGGCCACTGATCCTTCAAGACGCCGTTGCGTTCGAGCATGTCTTCCGGGTTGATGCCGATGCCGGCCACCCTGACGAGGACGTCGCCCACCCCCAGCTCCGGATCCGGCATGTCTTGATATTTCATCACTTCCGGACCGCCGTACGCGCTCACAACAGATGCTTTCATCTGTCGTCTAGATCAAACGTCTTATCCATAAGGGATCCCCGTTTTGCTTTGTCCGACTTCGATGATGTAACCGTCCGGATCGCGGATGTAGCAGCGCGTCTCACCATACTTGTCCAGAGGTTCGGTGAGAAACGTTGCTCCTCGACTCTTCCATAACTTGTAGCACGCTTGAATATCTGCTACACGGATATTCATGAAACTGCTGATCTCATTGGTATCGGGAGGGGGGCGGAGCGTGACCGTTGGTTTGTCAGGTGTCGGACCGCCGCCAACGTTAATTATGAGCCACGTGTTTGCGATCTTGATGTACGGAGGCGCGTCTCCATCGCCCATGCTCACGATTTCTCCCCCGAAGACCGTTTTGTAGAATTCGGCGGATCGCTCGAGGTCGGCAACTGTGAGAAAGTGAGCGACGGTAAACCCCTCGTGCGGTGGCATTTCATAGCTCGTCTGCTCTACTCGTACTTCGTCCATTGTTCTCTCCATTCGCAGTTATAGTTTAATACGCAGTCACAATAAACTCAACGGTTCCATCGCATTCGTCACACGGATAGCGTCGCGGGCTTGAGCGACGCCTGCGATATCGGCAACGCGGCGTTTGCTCGAACGCCGGTACCTCAGGTCCTCCAACGCGATGCACGCGGAGCGCGCTCACGTCGTCCATTTTCAACTTAACTTAGAACTAACAAATGAAGGATACCTCCGTGGGCAGGGGCCGCGAGGCCGCAGGCTTATCCGGAATCTAGTTACCGGAAACGTTAGTGCTTGCTCCTCTAACGGCCGTCTATCGTTTCGTTACCTCGTGTCCGGCTTGTTACCTCGTATTCGGCCCTGGGGCCCGCAAGCGCCGTTAATAAGAAACCTGTCAATCTCGATCAACGGCTCACGCTCGAGATCGTCGATGGATACGTTTCATCGATTAGTGACTACATCAACGCAGCTGCTCTGTTTTAAGCGCGTGTCGGACTCAATAACCTAGGGCTAAGCTAGACGCCCGCCATCGACGAAGGAACGCACGAAAATCTATCGGAAGCACAGCACCTATGAATAAGTGGCGCTTGGCCGGCATGGCCCTTGTGGTGTCGACGTCGCTGATGTTTGCCGCCGCGCCCGGGCGGGCAGGCTCCACGGGAAACGGCACGGCGGGCAGCGGTTTCCCCCAATACACCTATCGCGCAGACGCCGATAAAGGCTGTCGAGGCGACACCGTCGTTTGGGGGAGCAGCGCGCACAAGGGGGTCTATTACGTCGATGGTGTCGGACCCCAGCGCATCGGCGGCTTCTACGCATGCATGTCCGCTGTAAAGAAAGCCGGCTACGAGGTCGTCACAAGCTAAGGCCGCAGTCGATCTGTCGGGCCCATCGGCGAGCTGGCCCGAGATGGGTCGCCCGCGAACGAGTTCCGCTATCCGCCAAACAGCATTGAAATTCTTGAGGTCAAGAGCTTCCACATAAATCCGGCGGGGTACATCGTGGAACTTGGAGTATCCGATGGAATTACGGCATTATCCGGCTTAAACTTCGTACAAATACGCCATTGTAGGGGAGGCAGGTCTCCCTGAAATCGCGCTCGATACATGGGTACCCAGTGTTTTGCATCATCAAATCGCATTACCATGGCCGAACTGCAGCACGTAGCGACAACTCGGCTCGTAGTTGATTTATCCTCGATTTTGTAGTCTTTTAGCAGCTCGGCACCCATTGAGTATTTTACGCGATCTTTACGATAAAGAATATAAGCAGTTCCACCGTCAGGGCCCAAAACTGGAACTGCGTTAGTCAATGCCTCGATCTGCCGGGAGCCTTTTTGGCATGCGTCGCAATAGCAGACGACACTTGTAATGGGAGTACCAAAAGCTTCAATCTCTACACTTCCGCATGAGCAGCGAGCGATTCGCATACCACCGCCTTTAGGGCTAGCTTGAGCCAAGCGGGGATTCCCCATGTGGCCTCCTATTCGAGTCGCCGCAGGATCGTTCCGGCGGCGCCCGGGCATCTCGGCGACCAGCTCGGTTCGATCGAAGCGAAAAGCAATTAACGCGGAAGAGCTCGCATCCGTGTTCCAGTAGGTATTTTGGTGATTTGGGCCGGCTGGCAGCCTTCCAAAGCGCGCGGATGCGAGTCTGTGGGGGAAGGCGGCAGCGGTCGCTCCTCTAACGCCAGGACCCGTCTATTGGCCTTACTCTTTAAAGGTCTCCGGGGAACTGAGTGGCCTCGTCGAAGCGTTGACTTATCGTCCAGACTCGTTCGGGAGGTTGATTCGTGAAGCGACGTTTTTGCCAGGCGCTTTGTGTCGGTGTGGTGACGGCATTTCTGGCCGGATGCGGCGTCCTTCGACAAGCTCAGGATGAAACGCCGCCGATCGTTCCTAACACCGACGGCGTCTCTAGCCAACATGGAGCCGGCCCAAACGGACATATCTCCAACGTCATCGTCATTATTCAAGAGAACCGCAGTTTTGAAAACTTCTTCGCCGGCTACCCTAATGCAAACGCGCCGATGTACGGGTGTGCCAACATTGGCAGACTCCAAACGAACGACGTTCGCGCGCGAGACACAAACGACTCGCGCTGCCCGCGCGGCGACACGGTTGTAGATCTTGCTCCGACGACGTTCAGGAAGAACCACGACACCAAGCACGACTGGAAATCTTCAATGGCCGAGTGGAATCACGGAAAGATGGACGGTTTCTGGCACTACGGAGCTAAAGATGGTGCGTACTTGACCTACCAGTACATCCAGCAATCGCAAGTTCGGCCGTACTGGGACATGGCGCAGCAATACGTGCTCGCCGACGCGATGTTTCCTACGGAGTTCGGCGGGAGCTTCACCGGGCACCTGACGCTAATTGCCGGCACGGATAATCTCAGCCCAACGAAAGCGGAGGTCGACTTTCCGAACGGCATATATGACGACTGTGATTCGCCGTCGGGCACGAAGAGCTCATACATCGACACTACGCGAAAAGTGCACCTCTTCGAGGGTCCATTTCCATGTTTCGACCAATGGAACACGATCGCGAACAATTTGGACGCCGCAGGAATCTCATGGAAGTATTACGCCCGCAGCGTTCTTGACGCGGGCTTCTGGGAGCCGTTCGAGGCGATGAAGGACGTCCGCTACGGGCGCGATTGGAGAAAGCACATCATCGCTCCTCAGGTGCAAGTTCTAAACGATGCTGCAAAGGGTAATCTGGCATCCGTCAGCTGGGTAAGCCCGAGCAGGAATGATTCAGATCATCCGGCCTATCATAGCGACACGGGGCCGTCGTGGGTGGCGTCAGTCGTTAACGCGATTGGTGAAAGCCGGTACTGGAATAGCTCGGCAATCATCGTCGTCTGGGACGACTGGGGCGGGTGGTACGATAATGCGTCGCCGCCGCAGTTGGATTTTCGCGGTCTGGGCATGCGCGTGCCATGCCTTATTATCTCGCCGTATGCCAAGCAGAATCACGTGACTCACACGCAGCTCGAATTCGCCAGCATTCTAAAGTTTATCGAAGAGGTTAATAATCTCGGTTCGATCGGCCCAGGCTCGCAAGGCTATAGTGACCGACGCGCCAACGACCTCCGAGATGCTTTCGACTTCAGCCGGAAGCCGCGACCGTTTACCCCGATTGGCTCGAAATATAAAAAGGATTACTTCCTCCACGAGCCGCCGTCTTTCGGGCCTCTTGATACGGAGTAGTTGACTGCGCGGCGAAGGGTCAGATCCTCAAAGAGAATCGCCTCCGCTAGCGCGTCAGCGTTCCCGGCCGGCACGATCGCGAGATTGCTCGCCGGCGCCAGTCCGCAAGCGTCGCTTGCGATGACGCGGGCGCCCGCGGCGAGCGCGTGCAAAAGCCGGCGCGGGCGATGTTCGACAAACGCGGGCAAGGAGACGACGCGCGCGAGATCGAGCCCTTGACGAAAATTCGCCACGCGCGTCACGTTGAGGCCGCGCCAAAAATCGGGTCCTTCAGCGTCACGATCCCCAATGACAACGAGCGAGGTGCCGGTTCGTCGCAGCGCCTCGCGTAATTCATATGCGCCGCTGCGTCCTAGCGCCGGGCCCGCAAAGAGCACGCCGTTGGAGGTAGGCGGATGGTATGAAGGCACCTTTGGAACGACCCACGGCAGCAGCAGGGCGCGCGCACCGAAGCGGCGCGCGATGTCGCGGTGCGGGGTAACGACGCGACGGGCGCGGTCGAGCGCCTCACGTTCGGCTTCTACGATTTCACGCGGAGCGCGGAAGTCCGAGAGAGTCGGACTTTCCGGATGCCGGCGGGCTGCATCATCGAGCACCTCGTGCAACGTATTCATGGGCAATGACGTCATCAGCACGTCGAAGGTGCACCCGGCCAGGTAACCCGTGCGCCACAGGTAGGGCAGCAGGTTCTGCATCACGACGACGTGCTCGATGCGTGAAGGCAAATGGCGCGCAAATCGACGAGTGAGTCGTTCGGCATCGAGCAGCATCGCTCGTTGGCGCGCCGCCCCGTGCGATGCAAGGCGGCGCGAACGTCCCGCGCGAACGAGCGTTTCGAGCGGCGCTTGCTTCACGCTGCCGAATCCCGCGAGCGCCCACGCGTATTGCGGTAGACTAAAGCGTTTTCCGTCGATCGGCACGAACGCCACGTCGCTTGTCGTTGCTTGCGTCGCGACAAACGCATCGTATTCGGGCCAATAGCCGTCGAGTAAAAATGCTGCCGCCGGTGCAGAGCTGGCGCCGTGTATTTTGCGATGTCGTGTGCACGCGACTCGATCGCAGCTGATGCACGACGGCGGCGCGGCTGCGATGGCGACGTCGAGAACGGATCGCACTGGCCCGGATACAGCCGCAGTCACCGGCGCAAAAAACCGCACGATTAGGCGATCGTCTTGGAGCCTGCAGCGGATCGTGAGGTCGTGACTTGCTCGAAAGCGCAGATCGACGTAGTTCCAAAAGACCGTCGCATCACGATCGCGCTCAGTCATCGAGCCGGGAACGAAATGGGAATGCGCGTGCCGTTCGACGATTTCGCAACCGGAATCCAGCGCGGCCGCATATAAGGCGTTCGAGAGTTGGCAAAGCCCGCCGCCGACGGTGGGGATGATGCAGCCTTCACGCAGCTCGCGCCCTTCTACGTATCCGGCACGGCGGGTGGCGCGACCGATCTGTCGCCAAAAGCTGAACGTGCTGCCGCCGGGGACGACGGCGCCGTCGAGCCGGCGAAGCGCCATGTGCAAGTTGTGGATCTTGCCTTCGATGAGGCGTGCTTCGCGGGGATCGGACTCGGGGACCGCGGAGCGGAGCGGCGTCGAAAGCTCGGCCAGGAGCGCGCCATCGGAAGAACCGCCGGTGAGCGGCCAGCGGCGCGTCGCGCCGCGGGCGTCGGTAGCGAAGCGCTTAGCGCGGAAAAACGCCGCCTTGAGCTCGAAGGCCAGCATCGCCCGTTTCGTAGGGGGTTCCGCATTCATCCTCGACATCGGGTCTATGATAGCAAACCCGGCGTCCAGAAGCGTCCCTGCGGAAGTCGTCGAACGCATTGAGCCACGAAGGACTGCGTCGGTTGGATCGTTAGCTAAATACTTCTCTATTTCTAGCGTGGCGCCGGCGATCCGTCGGACCAGGTGAGCACCGGTACCATAACCAGCGTCGATAGATATGGACCACGATCGACGGACTGAGTTGGCGAGTTGTCGACGTCAGGACCCCAACTAGCGACTTGATCTCGTGGAATGAAAAACATCAAGTGGGGATACCATGGTCCATGGGCATGATTGAGATACCCCTCCTTCGAGAGCATAAAGCCAAATGCGCCAGGCTCCGGTGCCCTGAAGGTATGATCGGCGAAGGCAGCTTTCGTTCTTTCCGCCATTTGCTCTCTGCTGAGTCCGGCCAGAGCCCATTGCGCCTCCTGAAGTAGCTGCGGCATCTCGGTGCGCGCCGCGGGAGGATTGTAACAATCGGGCCCGCGCTCTTTCGGGTTCCAAAACTCGGTATCGTTAAAAGGCGCACTCCAAGAACGTTCGACGAGGCACACGAAGCCGTTCGTTCCTTTCGCCGCCGTCTCGAAGCCGTGGGAAGTAAGCACAAGGACCTCGGCGTTCGCGCTGATCGACGGCGGAGCGGCGCTCCGCGCCAAGGCACCTTCAGCTTGACGATCGGGCATAAGGTACGGAGCGATTGGGCCCCTCGCTGGCAATCCTTCGCTGGTAGCGGCTCGCGCCACAAATGGCAGGGCCGCAGCGGCGAAGAGCAGCACGAGCGCTCGACGGAATGGGGAAATGAACACGACCCGGTCCCTCCATTTCGGCGACGTGCTTTGCAACGCGCGAAACCGAGGCGCTGTGACGACATAAAACCCTATGTCATTAAGAACCCCCCGCTGTTTAGCCTCGACCCCGTGTATCCCCGGGCTGCGTGCATCAAAAAACGCTCAAAGGCCGGCGCGGCGCTCAATTCGGACAAGTGGCTTCGATACGGCACGGTGAATATTGTCGATATATGTTGAGAGTCGTTCGTCTTGTTTGCGCCCTGCTGACGGCGCTAATGGTTCCCATGCCTATGTTGGCGGCGGACGCCGTGCCGCTTCAACCGGCTCATCCGACCCAGATCGATTGGAACCTCACGCCCGAGCAGATTACATCGACGTGCGCCGCACAGATCGCGGCGTTTGACGCCGTCGTCAAGCGGGTCATGGCAATCCCCGGCCAGCGAACGTTCAACAATACACTGCTTCCGCTCGAAAACGGGGAATCCGATTTGAACGACCGCCTGGTCGCTCAGGGCTTCCTCTTCAATATGGCCATCGACAAGCCCGTTCGTGATGCTTCGGACCGCTGCAACATCGCTCAGAGCAATTACTTTGCGGCGTTCGGCGCGCGGCCGGACGTCTATCGCGCGTTGATGGATGTCCAGCATAGCGGCACCGCGCGTACCGACGCCGACAAGAAGCTTTTAGAGTACTATCTGGTAAGCGCGCGCCAGTCGGGCGCCGGCCTGTCGGCAGCGAAGCGTAAGTCGTTCATCGCACTCTCCAACGAGTTGACTGCGCTGGGCAGTAAATGGCAGGAAACGCTCAACAACGATGCTACCACGCTTAACGTCACGGCCGAACAAGCGCAAAGTTTGCCGCTGGGTTTCGTAAAGACGATGACACACAATGCGGACGGCACGTATACCGTTAAGGTGAACGAAAGCACGGCCGTCACGTTTTTGCAGAATGAACGTGATCCCGCAGCCCGTAAGGCGTACTTCGTCGCCTACAACAATCGTTCCGCGGCCAACGTCGCGGTTCTCGAAAGTGCTATCCGCGTTCGATATCAGTTGGCCCGTTTGCTCGGGTACGACTCTTGGGCCGCGTTTCGGCTAGCCGATCGTATGGCGAAAACGCCGGAACGCGTTTTGACGTTCGAACGTTCGCTGGACGCCAAGCTTATGCCGCAAGCCAAGCGCGATATCGCTGGATTAGCGCAGCTCAAAGCCCGGGACACCGGCGACGCCAATGCCGGCATCGATCCGTGGGACGTCGCGTATTACAGTAATCAGTTGGTCAAGACCAAGTATTCGGTTGATAACGAAGAAATACGGCAATACTTTCCGGTAGACGTCGTCCTAGACCGCATCATGAACTTATACCATCAGATTCTTGGTGTGACGTTCGTGAGAGTTCCCGATCCCAATGCATGGGCCCCGGACGTGATCAGCTACAACGTCTTCGACACGAGCAGCGGCAGGTTCATTGGCACGACGTACTTCGATCTCTATCCGCGGCCTGGGAAGTTTTCGCACTTTGCGAACTGGCCGCTGCTGCCGGCGCGCAAGCTGCCCGATGGAACGTACCGTCCACCTGTTACGGCCATCTTGGGCAACTGGCCGCGCCCCGCTCCGGGTTCGCCCGCATTACTTTCGCATCAAGACGTGATCGTGTTCTTCCATGAATTCGGGCACAACTTGGCGGCGCTGCTGGGGATCGCTCCGTACGAAACGCTCAGCGGCGGGTTCCGTCGGGATTTTGTCGAGGCGCCTTCGCAGATGCTGGAAAACTTTATGTGGCAGCCATCCATTCTCAAGGAGGTTAGTTCTAACGTGACGACCGGTTCACCACTGCCCGACGACCTGATCGCGAAAATGATTGCGGCACGTTACGTTGACGAAGCATACTTCACAACCGGCCAAATCAAACTAGGCATGGTCGACATGGCGTATCACTCGAGCGGGCCGAAGGTCGATACGACGGCCGTGTGGGGTCAGATCTCTTCCGAGTACACTCCCCTTGCGATGGTTCCAGGAACGCATCCGCAAGCGTCGTTTGGCCATCTCTTCGGCTACGATGCCGGCTACTACAGTTACTTGTGGGCACTCGTCTACGCACAAGACATGTTTACGGCGTTCCAGAACGGCGGGCTGGAAAATCCGGCCGTCGGCGCACGATACCGCCAAACGATCTTGGAGCCGGCGCGCACGTATGAACCTGACGTCGAAGTACGCGAATTCCTGGGCAGGCCAATGAGCGCCGATGCATTTTACAAGCAGTTCGAGACGGCCCCTGAACCGACACCCACGCCTAAAGGTTGATTCGCCGAGCCAGGGTCCTTGCATCGTGATTTCATGGAAAATTTATCAATTGACGGTACCCTTCTCAAATCCATCTGCTGGAAAGAGAGGCCTCGATGCGACCGTCATTCGCGCTGTTGGCACTTCCGCTTTTCGTTACCGCTTGTCAAGGAAGTGGCTCGAGCCCACCTCTGAGCGCCGCTGCGCTCAACGGCATCCCAGGCCCGAAAAATGCGACGTTTTCGAAACCTAACGTAGCCAACCTCGAAGGGCCGCCCAAGAAGACCTGGATTTTTGCCTCCAATAGTTTCTCGGAGAACGTCGACGTCTACAATGCCGCGACGCTGAAGATGATTTCGACATGCCCGTGCACGGGTGTCGGACTCGCCGTCGATCCTACCACCAACGATCTCGCCGTCGGATCGTCCGCGGGCGTCGTGACCGTGTGGCGCGTTTCCGGCAAAGGTATCACGCAGTACGCGACGCTTCAGCTCTCGCAAGGCCCATACGCGATTGGTCTCGTTTACGATAGCAACGGCGATCTGTATGCCGGCAACGCCGGACAGAACGTCGTCGATGTTTTCGCGGCAAGCGAAATTAGGGCCGGCGGCGGCAAGCCAACACGCAGCGTATCGACGTCGAACCTGGTCGACATCTATTATCTTGCCGCCCCCGGCAACAAACTACTGGCCGACGGTTACGATATGTACGGCCTCCCCATTCTCGTCTCGGTGAACGTCAAGGCCGGCGGCGATACCGTGCTTCAGAAGCTTTCAAAGTACAACACGTTGGCCGAGGGCATTGCGGTCGACAGGCACGGGCACCTCATCGTCAACTCCGCGGGTAGCTCAAACGTGTTGCTGGTGTTCGACAAGCCGTGGACCGGGTCTCCCGTTTCAACGTTTCCATACGGTTCGGGCGGCAACTCATACTACACCGCTATCTCGCTGAACAAACGGCAGGACACGATTTGGGCCGGAAATGATTTCCTGATAACTATCCGCCGGGCAGAAACCGATGTTCAGGCCAACAGCTATCCGCTTGGCAGTCTCGGCGGTTCGACCGCTCCGGTCGCGATGGAATACTACGACAGCGTGGCCGTCGATCCGCAAGCGAAGTAAACGTTGCAGGTAGGTGACTCGCTCGTTACGTGGCCGTCACTTCTTCAAGTTGATGTAGCAGCGCTTCCCATTGCATGACGCACTCCCGGCTACGCGTTTTTAGTCCAGCGAGTTCTTCGCTCAGCGCGATGGATGCGGCCGCGTCGGTATAGATCTCGGGCGACTCGAAGAGAAGCTCGATCTCGTTGACGCGCGCATCGAGGGCTCCGATTTCTCGTTCGATTCGCTCGATCTGCCCCTTTAGCTGCGAGCGTACGCGCAACGGCGTTTGACGCGACGTCTTGGGGCGCGCGGTCGACTCTTCAACCGCGCGGTCAATCGCCGCTTTGTCGCGCTCGCGCTGCGCCGCCTCGTACACGTCGTAACCGCCGTCGACGAGTCCCCACGCGCCCCGTTCAACCCACAATACCCGATCGCACAGGCGCGACAGCAGATAGCGATCGTGCGAGACGACCACGATCGTCCCCTGGTAGTCGCATAAGACGCTTTCGAGTGCTTCTCGGCTGTCGATATCGAGATCGTTCGTCGGCTCGTCGAGCAGCAAGATGTCGGCCGCGCGCGCCATCAGGCGTGCCAGCATGATGCGGCGCCGCTCGCCACCGGAAAAATCGCGCACGGCTTTGTCGGCGGCATCGCCGCTAATACGCATGCGGCCGAGCAGGCCGCGCGCCTCTTGCGGGGTCAGCACAGCGCCGTCCAGAACGGCTGCGAGCGCGCTCTCCTGAACGTCTAGTTGATCGTGTGAGTTCTGCGCAAAGTACGCGACTTGCGCCGCGGGATTGAAGAGAACCGAGCCGGAATCGGGTTGCGCCGCGCCGGTCAGTATCTTCAGAAGCGTCGACTTTCCGGAGCCGTTTGGACCGACAATGCCGAGGCGCTCTCCTCGCTCGACGTCGATCGTTAGCCCGCTGAAGAGCTGTTGATCGTACGCTTTGCTCAAGCCCCGGGCTTCGAAGGCGAACCCGCTGCCGGCGCGACGCGATGGGCGCAGGCGGACGGAGATCGGGCGTTCTGAAGGCGCCGGAGACGGGGCTCGAGTTGTCGCTTCGATGCGCGCCAGCTGCTTCTCGCGACTGCGCACTTGGCTGTAATCCGAAGAGGTGTGCGTCGCTCGCAGGCCGGCAATTGTCCTGCGCCGCTTGTCGCGTTCGACGACGAAGGTTTCGTAGTCGCGCCGCTCCGCCTCTAGGCGCGCCTCTTTCGCTGCGACGTACGCGGTGTACGCGGGCCGCTCGGGTGCGTAGGCGTGGAAGCGACCTCGCTCGATCTCCCAGATGCGTGTAGCTATTCGGTCCAGGAAGTAGCGGTCGTGCGACACGACGATATATCCGCGGGGATCGTTGGAGATGAATGATTCGAGCCAGCGGATCGTCGCGACGTCAAGATGGTTAGTCGGTTCGTCGAGAATCAGGTAGTCAGGCTCGTCGATCAGCACGTGCGTTAACGCCACTTTCGCCCGCTGGCCGCCCGAAAACGAGCGTAGCGGACGATCGTATTCCGTTGGCGCGAAGCCGAATGCGGAGAGCATGGTGCGCAGCACTTTGTTGCGCACTCCCAACTCTTCGTGCGTCGCTCTAGCCAGCGCAGCGTCGACGAGGTCCTGCAGCGTCGACTCGGTCTCGTCGGCAACGCCCTGAGCGAGATAGCCGAGCTTCAGGCCTTTTGCCCGTACGACGGTACCGCCGAATGGCCGGTCGACGCCGGCGAGAAGACGCAAGAGCGACGATTTCCCCGCCCCGTTGGGGCCTACGAGACCGATGCGTTCGCCGTTGTTGAAAACTCCACTAAGACTCGAGAATACTTCGCGCGCCCCATAGTGACATTCGAGATCGGAAAACCGCAACAATTCCACGCCGAGCCGTACATTTGCGCGCGCCCAGCTCGTAGGCCTTCGCTCTCGAAGCTCGCTCGACGGACGGTCAAGGTTTGCTCGTACGTCTATGTGGCCCACGTTTCGAGGTCGACTCATCGGTTGCCGGCTTTCGCAAGCAGCGAGGCTTATGTGTCGCAGAGAGATCATACGCGTCTCCCCGGGTCGGGGCGGGGGCGAAGGAGTCGAGCGCCCCTTGCCGCTACTTGTGACCAAGCGCGCTCCGCCCGTGGAGGAATGATCGTGAAAGTAGCTTACAAACTCGTGTTCGCCGGTGCTGCAGCCGTGCTTTCAGCAGGATGCTCGACCACCGGCGCGCCTAACGTACCCCAAGTCGCCGGCGGGGCGGCGCAGCGGCAATCCTGGCGCGCCGCAATCGCGCACGCGCCTACGCCCGGCGAGGGATGCTACGCCGCAGCCTATCCGCTAAACGCGTGGAAAAAAGTCGCGTGCGTAGCAGCGCCCAACCGTCCCTACATTCCACGAAGCGGCGTGGGCGGTTCGCAGACGGTTGGCGACGGCAATGACTATGCCGCCGTGACTTCAACGCTGACTTCGAACGCCGTTGGCTCGTTTCCGGAGGTCAAGCGTCTGACTTCCGAGACGGATGACGGCAGCCCAAATGTGTATTCCATCCAGCTCAACTCGAACTTCATGTCGGGCGACCTGGCTTGCGCGGGTGCGAACAATCCGGGCCAGTGCCTTGGCTGGTTGCAGTTCGTCTATTCTAGCAGCTCGCACGCAGCGTTCATGCAGTACTGGCTGATCCATTATTCGGGCGGCAGCGTGCATTGCCCGAGCGGCTGGTTCTCATTCAGCACCGATTGTTACAAAAACAGTTCGGCCGTTTCCGTGCCGCAGGAGCCGGTCACGGACCTCCAGCAGATGAATCTTTCGGGAAACGCCGTCAACGGTGGCCTCGA
>CAZMPP010000007.1:0-4489 GCA_964568035.1 uncultured bacterium | reverse complement strand
CGAGTTCAATATCATCGGCGACGGCGGGGGATCCCAGGCAGACTTCAATGCCGGAACCAAACTGACTGTTGAGATCGATCTGACGGACGGAACGACCCAGAAACCAACCTGTAAAGCCCATGACGGCACAACGGGTGAGACGAACAACCTAAATCTGAAGAAGTGCAAGGCGACGGGCGGAACGGTTCCCCGGGTCAGGTTCAACGAATCGCTGAAGAAATAGCGTTGCCTGGGTGCGACGATCACATCTTCTAGTGACATCGAGTACAAGAGCGATAATCTGGTGTTGAAAACCTAACTCTTCGCGCGCGCTTCACGGCTGGTTACCTCGACGTAACTCGGTAACTTGTTCGTGCCATAAGCGCCCATCGCTTTAGGATCGCAACCGTCTTAAGCCGCTGAGTGTCGAAGGGGACACCAAAAGTCAAGGGAGTTTTTTGATGGATCTAGCCAAAGAATATCCTCGAAGCGTGCACGACAAATGGCAGGGTGTCGTTCAGCTCGGGCGGACGATCGATAAGGGCAAGGCGAAAGCTCAAGGTACCATCGGCGAGTATCACTACAACTGTCCGATGGATCAGGCCGTCTTCAGCTTTCTGGGAATCGACCACGAGCAAATGCTCGATTCAATTCGAAACGCCAGGAACGACGCCGAGATTGAAGCGTTTGCGCGACCATTCGTCGATGCCAGGTCGCGCGAAGAAATCGAGAGCTGGAATCGCGAGTGGTTATCGCACGAGCCGGAAGGCGAGTCGGCCAAGGCCTTCCAGGACCTCCGCGCAGAGATCGCACCCGACCGGACGGACGTCACGACGTGGCCCGACCTTCTCGACATCGACGAGAAGCGCCACGTCCCGCGCCGAGCCGCTAGCATGGCTTAAGCCTTTAAGCAGGTTGAAAGGCGGCGGCTTCGAGGCGCCGCCTTTTTAAATTTTCGGTAGGGGTCGCCTGAGGGGAACCTCTAACTCCCATAGGCGAATTGAGGATCAATCATGGCAGAGCATAATGCAGAAATCGTTGCTAGCGCGAAGCCCAGTGGGGCGGGATGCGTCGAGTGCCTCGAAAGCGGCGGCTGGTGGTTGCACCTTCGTCGCTGCACGACGTGCGGCCATATCGGATGTTGCGACAGCTCACCGAGCCAGCACTCTCGAAAGCATTCTCATCTTGCAAAACACGCTGTCGTCGCGAGCTTCGAACCAGGCGAAACGTGGTTTTACAATTTTAGAACGGAGACGTTCGTCGAGGGTCCGGATCAATTGGCGCCGCCGCGGTGGCACCCAACGAGCCAGCCCGTGCCCGGCCCTGTCGGACGCGTCCCAAGCGATTGGCAGGACCAACTTCATTGACTGTCGTGCTGTCTCGTGCCGCGCATCCGCGGTGATCGCAGGACGCTACCAGAATCTGGCCCTCATTTGAAAGCATGTGCGGATGCCGGCGTCGTAATTAGGGGTTATGGAATCGCCCAATCGCCTCACGACCATCCGCGCCGAGCCTTTCAACGCGGAGTCACCATTAACGGCGCTTGAGGCGCCGATCACCCCCACGAGCCTCCATTTTATTCGTCGAAACTTCGCGCTTCCCGAGCACGATGGCCGGCTCACGATTGGCGGCGCGGTCGCGAATTCATTTACGCTAACGCTTGACGATTTGCGCGAAATGCCCCGCAAAGAACTCGTCGTTACGCTGGAGTGTGCCGGCAATGCTCGGCTCGGGCAGATGCCTCTGCCTGTGGGGGAGCCTTGGACCGGCAACGCGGTTTCAACGGCTTGTTGGGCCGGCGTCCTTCTTAGCGAAGTGCTCGGAAAGGCCGAGCCGTCGGACGAGGGGGTTGCCGTCAGCTTTGAAGGCGCCGATCATGGGTCGTACCACGGGCATGCGGACATTCATTTTGCGCGCTCGTTATCGCTCGAGCACGCGCTCGATCCGGCGGCTGAGATTCTGATTGCATATGAGATGAACGGCGAACCCCTGACCGCCGACCATGGCGCGCCCTTTCGAATCGTTGTGCCGCGCTGGTACGGCGTCGCATCGGTAAAGTGGTTGGCGCGGATCGACGTTTTGACCGCGCCGTTCGAAGGCACGTTTCAAACCGTTCGCTACGTTTACGAGTGGCCCGACCGCGCTGTCCAACCGGTCACGCTGATGCATCCGAGGGCAAAAATTACCGCCCCGGCTCACGGAGCAACGTTACGGCCCGGGTCGTACACCGTGCGCGGAAAGGCCTGGTCTGGAAGCGGCCCGATTACGAACGTCGACGTGTGCTTAACCGGCGAAGGCGACTGGCGCGCAGCCGACTTGGAGCCTCCGGTAGGCCGTTATCAATGGCAGGATTGGTCGTTCGTCTGGGATCTTCGCGATCCCGGGCGGCACACGTTGCGTGCTCGTGCGACCGATGCCGCCGGTAACGTGCAACCGGAATCGCCTAACTGGAACCGCTTGGGCTACGGAAACAATGCAATCGAACTAATTTTCGTTCACGTGCAGTAAGGGGCGGCCTTTAAAACTGCGTTTGCTCAGCGGGCGATTTCATAAACCGTTCCGTCTTATGTCCTTAGTTCGCGTGCCGAAGGTCGCGGTCCCAGGCCGAAGCTGGACGCCGAGTGCCTGGGCTAGCTACGCGAAACAATCGCCGTGTGTCTTCGTAGCATGCAGAAAGATGGCAGCCGGCGTCTTTCCCTTGATAGCGTCTTTCTGGCAACCGAATGCGTCGGGAGGATACAAAATGATGCTCAGCATCTATGTCCCTCTCGGCGTTTTTGTGTTGCTGGCAGCACGTAACCCATCGGCCAACCGCAGCCTGATCGCCTTTACCGCATGGTCGAGTCTTGCTCATGCTGCCGTTATGGTGATGCCGTCCCACAGCGCAGGACATCGCGGCGAACTGTGGATCTCTGGTGCGCTCGTCATTATCGGTCTGGTGCTAGTCGTGTTGGCTCCGAAAAAGCCGTCAGGCCAGCCGGTTTCGGCCTAAAAAGCGCTAGTCTCCGGGTGAGGGGCGATGGTTCGAGTTGGCCCTGTGGTGAGAGTTGTCCCAGGGCAACCATGAATTTCTCGGCCGGGAGTGATGGATCGGAACGAATGAGTGCTTATTCGGGCGTACACGTTTGCGCAGTATTTTCGCTTGCTGCGGTAGCGCCCAAGCCGTGATCGTGCCGTCGGCCGCACCAACGTACACCATCCCGTTGGCGATGACGGTGCCGACGTTCCCCCAACTCGATAGCGGGTTGGTCCACAGCAACGTGCCCGATGCGGCGTTGAACGCGTATTCGGTGTCGCCCGTGTAATTGCCGACGTAAACGACGCCGTTGGCGATTGAGATCGGCGAACGCGGGGTTTGGCCCCCTCCAGCGCCATCTGGGCCGAAGCTCGCGGACCACACCGGAGACGTATTCAACGTGCAGTTGCTCTGCATGTTAAACGCGGCGATCCCCGCGACATAGGAACCCGCGGTGGACGGCATCCCGACGTAGACATAACCCGTCGCCCGATCGTACGCGGGGATGCCGACAAAGCTGGCGCTATCGGTCGGAACCGACATCGCGATGTATTGAATGGGACCGGAGCTGATCGAAGACTCGTCGTAAAGCTCGAACATTCCCGACTTATTTATCGCCGCGACGAGCGCCGGACAGCCCGGCGGTTGGAAAATCAGCGGCGTGGCGCCGAAATCGAAGTCATCGTAGCCGTTGATTATCGGAATATTTGTGGGGTAGTTGTTCGCCAGAACGCTACTCAGTGTGGACGAGAGTTCCACTACCTGCTCGGCATACGTCGCATTCTGCGATCCGCCCCCGGTGGTGTCGGCGTTACCGGTTGCGACGAAGACATTGTTGTTCGAAGGATCGATCGCTCCGCCGCCGGGGCCCCATATGCCGCCCCCGCTCGGACCCTGCGTCGAGTTCCCGCTCATCGTGAAGAATTCTCCGGCGATGCTGGGGCCGGCAGTGTTGATCGCAACGATTCTGCCATACCATGGCGAGATATCGCAGGTTGACCCGGTTACAGCATAGAGCAACCCGGTTGCCGGATTGTACGTCAACCCTCCATGCATGAAATTGTGATCCGGCGTATAGTCCGCAATAATCAGGGGCCAGCCGGCGGCCTCGTGCCCCGTGGCCAAATCTACGGCGTGCACCTGATTTTGACCGTCGGCAAAATACAACAAATTCTTGCCGCGATCGATAGTCGGCGTCTCGCCGATTCCAAATTGCGACGACGATCTTCCACACGTATAGCTCGACGAAGGTACGGGATCGGCCCATACCGTCGCACCGGTACTTGCGTTGATTGCGTACATCGTCGACCCGTATGCCGAGCCGGCATAGATGATGTTCGTCGGCTGTCCGCCCACATTGACGGCATAGGCGTATACCGGCTCGTGGACCATCGTCGAGCCCACGTTGTACGCCCAGACCTGTTGGAGCGACCCGACGTTATTTGCCGAGATCGTCGTCTCGTTTGGGTTGTAGCACGTGCGCTGGAGGTCGAA
>CAZMPP010000006.1:0-24603 GCA_964568035.1 uncultured bacterium | reverse complement strand
ACTGTCGGCTAGCGTCGCCCTTGACCGCACGCTGCTCGAATACTCGTTGCGCGACGACCTCTTGCTCAACGACACGCTGGCGCAGTGGCGCCACAATCCCGACGATTACACGCAGGCGGCCAGCGGTGCCGTTTTCACCGTCATGAGCAAAGATTACGCGCCGCTTGCCCAGCGTATGCAATACGCGATCGACCGCGAGCGGCTAATTCCACCGATGCTGCAGCAGGCCAAGGCAAACGTCACGACCGTAGACGGCGTCACGCAGCGCATCGCCGCCGCCGACGCCGCCGGTTCGGTCGACTTCTTCAAGTCGTCGGTCCCGCTGGCGTTCGCATCGGTGAAGAACGCCCAGCTCCAGAGCGAGCTCAAGGCGGCCAACGCGGCGGTGATGTCAGCCATGAGCGCCTATGCCGCCTGGATAAAGACGCTCAAACCGAGCGGCACCTTTGCGATCGGCGCTAACGCCTACAAGCAGCGCCTCCTTTATGAAGACGCGCTGGACATGCCGCTGGATCAGTACTTGGCCGTCGGAGAAAAGGCACTCGGCCAAACGCGCGAGCAGTTCGTCGCGACGGCTCGAAAAATCAACTCGAAGGCAACTCCTACACAAGTCTACCTTTCGATAACGCGGATACACCCGAAGCCGAGCGCCCTGCTCGCGACCGCTCAGCGCGACTTGACGCGATTGAGGGCCTTCGTCGATGCCAAGCACATCATTACGCTTCCCGCCGACGCGAACATCAAGGTCATCGAGACTCCAGCCTTCGAGCGCACGACGACGAGCGCGGCCGAGAACTCGCCCGGCCCTTTGGAAACGGTGGCGACGCAGTCGTTCTACTACGTGACGCCTGCCGACCCGACGCTATCACGCGCCGAGCAAGAGCAGTTCCTGGCGCAGTTCAACGACTTCGAGTTTCCGATCATCTCGGCGCACGAAGTCTATCCCGGACATTTCACTAACTTCGCAATCGACCGGCGATTGAATCTCAGCCTCACGCGAAAGCTTTCGCAGAGTTCGGAGTTTGCCGAAGGCTGGGCCCACTACAGCGAACAGATGATGGTCGACCAGGGCTGGGGCAACGGCGATCCTCGCGTTCGCCTCGCCCAGCTCGACGAAGCGCTCTTGCGAGAGTGCCGCTACGTCGTCGGCGTAAAGATGCACACGCAGGGCATGAGCATCGAACAAGCGGAGCACCTTTTCACCGATCGCTGTTTTCAAACCCGTCAGGTGGCCATCGAAGAATCGTTGCGCGGCACGCAAGATCCCATGTACGGTTACTATACGCTCGGAAAGCTGATGATTCTCAAGCTTCGCAGCGACTACCAGCGCAAACTCGGCAGCGCATATACACTGGAAAACTTCCACGACGAGTTGCTCTCGCGTGGAGACCCGCCCTTGCCGCTCTTGCGCCCGTTCATTTTAGGCAGCGACGACGACGGGAAGCCGCTCTAGCCTGAGCTCTTCTTCTTTTCGGTAATGGCTTTGGCGACGATCAACGCGATCGCGCCGCCCGGCACGACCAGGTTGAGCGTTTCCGCACCGATGTCGAAGAGCGTCTCGGGCTTAAGCAATTTCTGCACCGCGGCCATCGCGGCGTGCGGTTGCGTTTGCAGCTCGCCGGTGACCGCGTCGACCGCCAGGTCTATCGACTTGTTCTTCGATCCCCAAACGCACTTGAAGTTGAACGTCGGCCGCAGGTAGAGATCGACGCAGGCGACTTCAACTTTCTCCTCTTTCACCGTATCGGCATCGGCCGGACGAAGATCTTCGCCTAAGAGCGTTCGAATAACCGACGACGCACGCACGGTGGGCGCGACGATCTTCGCGCCTTCGGGCGAGAACTCGCCAAGGTTGACCGGCGTCGCGCGCGCCTTGAGATAGGGTTGTGCGTTTGCCGGCTGATCGGTCAGCGCGTCGAGCCAGACCTCGCGCTGCTCGTCGCGCTCGCAGTGTTCGATGACCGGAACATCTATGGCGCCTGAGGCGACGGCGTATTCGGCATCGCCCACGGTGACGGCCGCCAC
This sequence comes from uncultured bacterium, assembly GCA_964568035.1. Classification (GTDB taxonomy): domain Bacteria; phylum Vulcanimicrobiota; class Vulcanimicrobiia; order Vulcanimicrobiales; family Vulcanimicrobiaceae; genus Cybelea. Next base: position 22,578 of record CAZMPP010000006.1, on the reverse strand, counting down.
GTGCTTGGTTTTGATCGGTATCTTGTACGACTCGGTCCGATCGTAAAGGAAGCGAAGATGGGCCTTGGCATGCCAGACCGGGAGGTACCAGAGTCCCTGATCCGAGATGGTGATGTCGTCTTCTTTGGGGCGCGAAAAGAGACGCGACAAGGTACCGAAGGCCGAAACCTTGTGAGCGCTGGCGCGGCCGCGCGCTTCTTCCGCCGTAATTACCGGCTCGAAATAAAAGGCGCCTTTCTCAGCAATTACGATCTCCATGCGATTCCGTTCGCCCGCAGCCGCCTAGGTCACTGCGTAGGCGGGACATTCGGGGCCGGCGATGCCCCTTGGGCGCTAGTGACCTCCGTGCGTAAAGAGTGCGACGACGAGCCCAACGAACGCCCCCGCGCCAACCAACGCCGGCTCCGGAACCTTCCACTTCGCAAGCAAGACCGCGAGCGCTACGACGAATACGATCGCGCCAAAGAGATCGTGAATCGTGCCGCGAGCCACCAAGAACGACGTGCCCAGCAGTACGCCGACAACGGCCACGGTAATACCGCGAACGAAGCCCTGGAGGCGGCCGTTGCTGCGGTAGCGGCGGAGCAGCGGCGTGCCGACCAGTACGAAGATCAGCGAGGGGGTAAAGATGCCGGCCGTAGCAACGAGGGCGCCGGCCCAGCTATGATTGAGATATCCGACGAACGTAGCGGTGATTACGACGGGGCCTGGCGATACGATTCCCACCGCGACGGCATCGAGAAATGCCTGGTTCGACAGCCAGTGGTATTGATCGACGACGTAGGCCTTGAGGAACGGTACGACGACGAGTCCGCTGCCGAAGACGAGCAGACCCGTCTTGAAAAAGAACCAGAACAGTTTCGGCAGCGCAACCATCGGATAGATGCCGGCGACAATTGGCGCGACCGATCGCAGACGAACTTCGCGGGGACGTGACGGCGGAGGCGGGTCACTGCCGGCTTGCGGCGGGCGGTAGAAAATAAATATTCCCAAGGCGCCGGCGAGCAGAAAGAGCGCCACTAGTTCCTGCTGCACGATCACCGTTATCACGCAAGCGACGACGGCAAAGATGTACGCCATCCATTCTCCGCGCAGCGTCTTGCGACCGAGGTCCCAGCACGAACGCAAAATAATCGCGATGACCACAGGCCCTACACCGTAAAAGATTGCCTGCAACTGCCAGGTCGAACCGAAACGCACGTAGAGTGCGGCGACTCCGACGACGATTAAGAACGGCGCGGCGGCAAAGGCGACCGCTACGCCCAGCGCTCCAATCAATCCATGCGTGACAAATCCGCAGTAGACGCCGAGTTGATACGCGAGTGGTCCGGGGCATGCCGTAGCGATCGCGAGTCCTTCATCGTATTCGTCGGCGCCGATCCAGCCGTACTTTTCAACCAAGTCCCGCCGCATGTAGTTCGCCAGCGCGACGGGGCCGCCGAATCCCGTAAGGCCCAGGCGAAGAAAATATCCGAGAAACGCTCCGAGCGATACGTTGCGGCTCACATCATACTGATCCGGCTGATGACATTGGAGAAGTCGAAGTTGTAATCGTGACTGCCGATGAAGATCGGCAGGCCGTTTCGGCCGATGACCAACTTGGTCGGAATCACGTGGCTGTCGTCCTTCGTAAACCGGGCGTGCACGAAGACTTCGAGCAGATCGAAGCGATGCGTGGGAACGAAGAAGACGTCCCGGGCCTTCTCGTCGTCGCCCGGCTGTAGCGGAAGATCCCTTTTCGTCGCCGGGTTGCCAAGCGCGGTTATATAGCCGTGTCCAAAAACTGGGGTCCGTCGTGAGAGCCGGTAGAAGGCTCCGTCGAGGTCGAGCCGGTCATCGCGGTTACTCACCGGTTGGGGCTTATCGAGCGGGGAGATCCGCCGGCCGTAAACCCATACTGCGTAACCGATGACGTGCGCCGGTACTTGGCCGACGTTTCGGATCTCCGTATCGAGCGTAACCGCAACCATTCCGTTTCGCTCGGCACCCTTGGCCATGGTTGCATTGAACTCGAGTTGCGGACTCGCGAACGAAGGCTTGATGCGATTCTCGTAGGCAAAGACGTAGAACGCCCACAAGCCGGCAACCACTATGGCGACGATCTCGATAAGATCGCGCGTGATGCGAATACCGTGTGCGCCGTGATCCGGGTCGCGATTTGAAAAGATCAAGTTTCCGCTCGCCTTTTTCGGCCGGCAGGGTGCGGAACCTTCGGAGGCCTGGGGTAGTTCTGACGGGTGCAATGAAAGCTACCGTCTATCACGCTGCCCACGACGTTCGACTGGAAACCGTGCCCGATCCCACCATCACCGACTCCGGCGATGCGATCGTTCGCGTCACCCGCGCGGCAATCTGCGGCTCTGACCTTTGGTTCTACCGCGGCGTGACCCAACCCGATCCCGGTAACCGCACCGGCCACGAGTTCGTCGGGGTCGTGCAAGCGGTGGGTGATGGAGTGCGCAGCGTTCGTCCCGGCGACGCCGTCATCGCGCCGTTCGCCTGGTGCGACGGAGTTTGCGAATTCTGCCGTAGTAATTTGCAGACCTCGTGCGTGCACGGCGGATTCTTCGGAAGCGAAGGCCATGGCGGTCAGGCCGAGTTCGTCTCGGTACCGTACGCCGACGGCACGCTGGTTAAGGTGCCGCAAACGATCCTCGACGATGCGAACAAGCATAACGCCAGCGTCACGCTTTCCGACGTGATGTCGACCGGACATCACGGCGTCGTCCGCGCCGGAACGGCGAGCGGTTCGACGATCGTGGTCATCGGCGACGGAGCGGTCGGCTTGTGCGCCGTGCTCTCGGCAGCGAAACTGGCTGGCGCCGAACGAATCGTCGCCGTCGGACACAATCACAAACGGCTCGAGATTGCGCAGCGCTTTGGAGCCACGCACACCTTCAACTCCCGCGACAACGACGTCGAGGGTGAGATTCTCGAGTTAACCGGCGGTGGCGCGGCGCACGTGGTCGAAGCGGTCGGCAATCAGGAGAGTCTCGATCTCGCCGTAGGCGTGGCTCGTCCCGGCGGAACGGTAAGTTTTGTCGGCGTTCCGCACAACGTGAAGCTGCCGCGAATGGACGATATCTTTCACAACAATCTTTCGCTCGCCGGCGGCGTAGCGCCGGTTCGCGCCTACCTGCCGAGGCTCATCGCAAGCCTCGAAGCCGGAGAGATCGATCCGTCACCGGTTCTGGACCGCACGCTCCCGCTCGACCAGGTTGCCGAAGGTTACGAGGCGATGGATAAGCGCGTCGCCATCAAGGTGTTGCTGGCCGTCTCCTAGTGGCCGCTTCCCGGCGTACCTTTTTGCGCGGCAAAGGTGTAGATGCCCCCGCGAATTGTCGCGCTGCCGTTCATCTTGTCGCCTTGCATCGTGCCGCGAAAGGTCACTTGCCGGATAACCAGCGTCACGTTCCCGTTGCTGACGCCGCCGCTCACCGGAATGTTGGTGCCGTTAGCAAACGGGCTGCCCGGCCGAATCGAGATGTCGGTGTAGGTGCCGCTGATAACGCCGTCGTTGAAGTTGAGGTGCATCTGTCCGAGGTACGGCGTTTGTGATGAGTGCAGCGGATGGAACCCGATGACGTAAGGCACGTTGCGCGCGTTGCTTTGCACCGTAACGGCGCGCACGTTCGAGGGCAGCGCGACGGCAATCGCTACGGCAACGCTTGCAAGGAAAATTCGTCCGATCATCATTCCTCCTTCCGCCGGGCATGCCGGTCCTCAGAGGGAAGCAGTTTCGGTCCGCGGTAGCCGATACCATGTTTATTCAGCTCGCCGTCGCCGCCGCGGTGTTCGCCGCAGCGCAACCCGCGCAGTCCGCTACCGGCATTCCGCTCGACGCTCCGTGGAAGGTAACGATTTACGATCTAGCCCGCTCGAAGTTCCATCATCCAGGATGGGGCTGGCAGCATTCGGAGCGCAACTACCGCGTCGCGCTGGAGCTCGCCAAGGGCGACGGACTGAAAGTCGATACCGACGTCCTTTTCGCGGCCGCGTTCCTGCACGATATGTCGGCCTTTATGCCCTGCAAAGACACTAAGCTCGAGCACGGCGAGTGCGCCGCGCAGCAGAGCGGCGCGATCCTGAGTGCGGCGGGATTCCCAATGGAGAAGTTTCCGGCGGTCCAAGCGGCCGAACGGGGCCACATGTATTACAGCGATCCCGGTACGCAGCCGGAAGCGATCGTCCTTCACGACGCCGACTCGCTCGACTTCCTCGGGAATATCGGCGCGGCGCGAATGATCTCGCTCACCGGCGAGGCCTCGGAGAGCTTCGCCCAGGCCGTTAAGGCACTTCGCACGTTCGTCCACGACATTCCGCCCCGCCTCAGAACGAAGACGGCGCAACGGATGGGGGCTCAGCGCGCCGCCGAGCTCGCAAAGTTTCTCGACGCGCTCGACGCCGAGACGTTCGACGGGAAGGCAATGTAAACGCGCAGTGGAGCAACCATGGCGGCGCGGGGCCGTGCTTGTGCCAATTCTGTCTAGCCCTCCGCACGGCGTCATCTTCGTCGAGCGCGCCCAGCATTTGCGGCGTCACCCGGGCCAGATTGGATTTCCCGGCGGCATCGTCGATCCGAGCGACGGCGGCGATCCGCAGGCGACGGCGCTGCGCGAAGTTTTTGAAGAGATCGGCGTCGGCCCCGAGCTGGTGACGGTCGTCGGTCGTCTGCCCGACCTCGAACAAGCGATGAACCGATTCGTCATTAGCCCGATCGTCGGCGCGCTCGATTCAAAAACGAAATTCGCCGTCGACGGCGAGGAGATCGCCGGAGTCTTTGCCGTTCCGCTCGCTTCGATCGTTGCCCCCGGGGCGATCTACGAAGACGCAGAACCGAGCCGCCTGCGCGGCAAACCGATGTACGCGCTCGATCACGAAGGGCGGCACATCTGGGGCTTTACCGGCGGCGTACTCAAATATTTCGTCGACGCTTGGAACGAACCGGAGTCGGCGCTTCGCCGCGCCGTGAAAGCGACGTGGTCCGAGGAGTTCCCGCGCGAAAATTAAAAGGTGCGGGTATGTGTAGTGGCTGCATCGGCGACGTCTTCGGTATCGAGCGGTTCTTTTCGAACGAACTCTCCCGCGGACGATTCATCGCCGCTTCCGCCGCCGCAGCGGGGCTTGCCGGCACGGTACGTCCTTCGTTCGCCGCGGCGGCCGCTACGGGACAACCCGCAACGGTTTTCTCCGGCGGTACCGTCCTTTCCATGGACGACCGCTATCCTTCGGCAAAAGCCCTAGCGATCTCGAACGGAACGATCCTCGCCGTCGGCGAGACCGACGACGTAATGCGCGCCGCTGGCGCGGGCGCGCAAAAAGTTAACCTCGACGGACGGACACTCATGCCGGGGCTGATCGATCCGCATCAGCATCCCATTCCCGGCGGCATCATGCTCACGCAAATGATCGACGTCGGCTCCGACAACTATAAGACTAAAGCCGACGTTCTCGGCGCGCTCAAAGCAAAAGCCTCGCAGGTCCCAGCCGGAGGGTGGATCTATGCCGACCTCTACGACAATCTCTTACAGGGCGGCGACCTCACGATCGAAGAGTTGGACGGCGTTTCGACGGCACATCCGATCTTCGTCTACTACGTCAGCATGCACGCGGCCACCGGCAACTCGGCGGCATTCAAGCTGGCCGGCGTGACCGCCGCGATCGGCGACCTTCCCGGAGGGGGACACTTCGGTAAGGATTCGAGCGGAAATCTCAACGGCATGATCTACGAGCCGCCCGCGCTGCAAAAGTTCGTGATGGGCTTGCCGAAGCTGTCGCTCGAGCTCGTCGGAGCGGCGGTTAAGAAGTTTCTGTATCAGAGCGCCGCGCTCGGCATTACGATGGTTCACGAGGCCGGCGCCTACGCACCGACGCCCGGTGCTCTGGAAGGCTACAAAGCCGTGATGACCAACTCGCCGGTGCGATATAGCGCCAGCCCCGCCGTCGAGTTTATCGATGCGGCAATGACGTTCATTAAACCCTACGGGCAGCCGGGCGCCAAGGCGCTCGAAATCCCCGGAACCTTACTTTCGTTTTACGCCGTCAAGATCGTTTCCGATGGTTCGCCGCAACAAGAGACCGCATTTCAGCTGCAGCCATATCTCAACAGCAGTAACATGGGGTTGGCGAACTACACCGCCCTCGAGCTCAACGCGCTCGTGCTCAAGGTGAAGCAGGCCGGCTGGCCGGTTTCGATTCATTGCAACGGGGACGCATCGTTGCAGCGCGCCCTCGACGCAATCGAGGCGGCGTACGGATCATCGCCGCCGCCAACGGGCATCAATCGCATCGAGCACTGCACCCTCGCCAACCCCGATCAGATCGGGCGAATGAAAGCGATGGGCGTTCAACCGAGCCACTTGATGAACAACCTCTACTACTACGGCGCGGCGTACCGCGATAAAATCTTCGGCGCGGAGCGCGCCAACCGGTTCAATCCGGCCAACAGTTACCTGACCGCCGGAATTCCCTTTTCACTTCACAGCGACTGCCCGTGCTCGCCGGTGGCCCCGCTGCGCGAGATCGGTACGGCGGTGACGCGGATCTGCAACACCGACGGTTCGGTCGTCGGCGAGAACGAGCGCGTGCCGATCGAAGCGGCCTTGCGCGCCATGACGACGGTTGCCGCGACGCAGTGTGGGCTCGGCGATAAGACAGGATCGTTGACGCCCGGCAAATACGCCGACCTCGCGATCCTGGAGAGCAACCCGCTAACTACCGATCCCGCCAAGCTCGGCGAGATCGCGATTTCGGAGACGTGGGTTGGTGGAAACAAAGTCCTGATTCCGCCTAGCTGAGGTTTATGCTGTGCCGCCTTCTCGAGTAGACGTTCTAATCGTTGGAGCGGGCCCCGTGGGCTTGTTTCTGGCAGCCGAGTGCGCTCGGCGCAGCATCACATATCGCATCGTCGAAAAAAATGCGACGCAGTCGACGCACTCCAAGGCGCTCGCGATCTTTCCGAGGACGCTCGAAGTTTTCGACATGGCCGGCGTCGTCGAACCCTTCCTGCGGACAGCCAACCGCGTCAATGCTCTCGGCATCTTCTCTCACGAGCACGAGCAAGGACACATCGACTTCCATCCGGCTGGAACGCCATATCCGTTCGTGGGGATGGTGCCGCAAGATGAAACGGAGCGGCTCTTGCTGGAGCAGTTGCGCGGCCGCGGCGGCACCGTCGAGTACAAAACCACGTTCCTCTCGCTGCAACAGGACGATTCGGGCGTGAGAGCGGTGGTGCAGCGCGGTGAGGATCGGGAGACGGTCGAAGCGTCGTACCTCGTTGGTTGCGACGGTCCGCACAGCACGGTGCGGCACGCGCTCGGACTCGAATTTGAGGGAGGCGATTACGCCGACACCTACCTGCTCGCCGATGCGATAACTAACGACGCTCTTCCGGCAAACGAGCTCCACCTTTGCGCCAACCGCCAAGGGCCACTCGCTCTTTTCCCGATGAGTACGACACGTTGGCGGATCATCGCCACGACGGCGGCGCCCGCCGGCGACGAGCCCTCGCTCGGCGCGGTCAACGCGATCGTCACACAACGCGGCCCCAAGGGTATCGCAGCGCAGTCGCTGTTATGGTCGGGTTACTTCCGCATCCATCATCGCTGCGTATCGCAGATGAGCGCCGGCCGAATCTTCATTGCGGGTGATTCCGCGCACATCCACAGTCCGTTCGGCGGTCAGGGCATGAACACCGGACTCCAAGATGCGTGGAACCTGGCATGGAAGCTCGACCTCGCGGTCCGCGGACTGGCAACTGAGACCCTGCTCGCGAGCTACACGCCGGAACGCTATCCAATCGTGCTCGACGTCATCAAGACGACCGACTTTCTAACCCACGCTCTGGGATCGCGCACGACGATCGCGTCGGGGATCCGCGACGCATTGATTCCAATCGTGACGCACATCCCGGCATTAACGGAGGCGTTTACCGAACGGCTCTCCGGGCTGACTAATGCGTATAAGGGGAGCCCCATCGTCGACGGCGCCGGCCGGCGTTACTTCGACGAGTCGCTCGCGGGTGGAAAAAATATCGGGCGCCGCTTCATCCTGATGGCGCCGGCCGGCGACGATGCCCTCGCGCAGGCAAACGAACTCGCTTCTAGGTTTTCCGACACGTTGGAAGTTCGGCCGAGTGCCGCCGGCGCGCTGCGTTTGGTGCGCCCCGACGGATATCTCGCCTATGAGAACACCGTTACGCCGAGCGGTCTGCCTCTCGTCGAGCAGGTGCTTCGCCGTCAGGTTAAATCAAGCGACGCCGGCCGCTAACGCCGCGAGCGCGTGGTCCATCGCCTCGGTTCGCGCTTCCATGCCGGTAAGGTTGTAGCGCGCCGCGATTTCAGAGGCGGGCGTGTATGCAACGTTCACTACGCCGTTCTCTTCCCAGACAAGCAGCTTAAGCGGAAGGTCGAGAGCGACGAGCGGGGCGGCGCCCATGAGCGGCGTCCCACCCTTGGGGTTACCGAATAGAATCAGCGTTGTCGGCCGCAGATTCAATCCTACGCTGGAAGCCGCGGCAGCTTGGTCGATGACGGCGAAGATGGTGTTGCCGGCATCTTGCGCCGCCTTGATTAGCTGCGCTACGGTTTGCGAATAAGAGTAGCGGCTCGTCCCAATCACGACCCGGGAAACGTATATTTGACGTGGTGCTCGATCGCGCGATCGACCTCTTCGATCGGAATCAGTACCGTCGTCTTGCTGTGAACCATGCCGGAGGCTCGCACAGCGAAACCGACAGAGAGCGCGTCATCGATGTTCGGAAGCTCGATGATGAGAATCGCATCTTCTTCTCCGAAGGTAAAGTAAAACGATTCGAGTTTTCCACCGAGCGACCCGACAAGCTCCTCGACGGCCTTGCGGCGCTCCGAACCGCTGCTCTTGAGCAGTCCTTTGGTCCCTTCGGTCGTGTACTTGGCGTGAACCAGGAATTTGGGCATGATGAAGTGCCTCCTCTCGTTCGGTCTCTATCCGCTCAACGACATCGGCACCTTCTGCGCGCTCTTCCGAGCCGGGGGCGCGCGCGGCATGGCACGAAAAATCGAACAGTACAACAGCTAGCCGCGTGAGTCGCAACTCCGAGGGCTGGAGGGATGGTCTAACGGCCTATGAAGGACGCGCTCTATCGTTCGACGCTGGAGACACCCGTCGGGAGGGTCGCGCTCGCCGTAGACGCTCAAGGAACGCTCGTCGAGATTTTACTTCCCAATCGCCCTCCGACGGCGCCAGATTCGGAGCCGCTCTCGCAGGCAGCGACCCAAGGCATGTATGCCGTGCGGCTGCAGCTCGGCGAATACTTCTCGGGGAAGCGCCGCGTCTTTGACTTACCACTGCGGCCAATGGGCTCGTCGTTCGAGCAGCAAGTGTGGAATAGGCTGCTGGAAATACCGTACGGCGACACGACTTCGTACGGTGCGATCGCGACCGCTCTGGGATTGGTCAACGGTGCGCGCGCCGTAGGTCGCGCCAACGGCGCGAATCCAATTCCGATCGTCATTCCATGCCACCGCGTCATTGGGTCGGACGGCATGCTCACCGGTTACGGTGGCGGCCTGCCGCTAAAACGCGCCTTGCTTGAACTCGAGGGCGCTATTGCTCCGCCCGAACTGGTGCTCTTCTAAATGCCGGGATTTATTGGGAAAAGGCGCCCAGAGAATCCCGCGCTTCCGCCGGGACAATATCTCGTGCAAGATTTTCCCGTTCTGTCGGCCGGCCCGACGCCGTCGATCGCACTCGATAGTTGGGAATTTTTTCTCACCACCGAAAAGGGAGCGACTCGCGCCTGGAACTGGTCGCAGTTTCGTTCTTTGCCGAGTGAATCGATCGCGACCGACATCCATTGCGTCACCCGCTGGTCGAAACTAGGCACGACGTGGAAGGGCGTCACCATCGACACGCTGCTTAAAGACGTCGAAACCAATGCGAAGTTCGCGATGGCGCACTCCTACGGCGGATACACGACCAACGTTCCGGTAGCCGATCTGCGCGAGGGCAAAGCGTGGATCGCATACCAGTTCGACGATAAGGATCTCTCGCCCGAACATGGAGGGCCGGCGCGTCTTTTAGTGCCGCATCTTTATTTTTGGAAGAGCGCCAAATGGATTCGCGGCTTGACGCTGATGCTCGATGACCAGCCCGGCTTTTGGGAACAACTCGGCTACCACATCTATGGGGACCCGTGGCGGGAACAGCGGTACACGGGCGACTGAACTGGCATAGTGCTACCGTCCTCGAGCGGCGCCAGGAGACGGAAACCGCGAGCACCATCGTGCTCGACATCACCGACTGGCCGGGCCACAAGGCCGGACAGCACGTCGACGTTCGCTTGCGCTCCGACGACGGCTATACCGCGGTGAGAACGTATTCCATCGCGAGCGCGCCGGACGCCGAACGCGTCGAGCTCACCATCGAGCTGATGCCCGAGGGCGAAGTCTCGCCCTATCTCGTGGAGACGATCGACGCCGGGAGCCCGCTCGAAGTTCTCGGCCCAATTGGAGGCTGGTTCGTGTGGGAACCGGCCCAGACCGATCCGGTACAGCTCGTCGCCGGAGGTTCGGGGATCGTCCCGATTATGGCGATGATCCGAACGCGCAAACAAGCCGGCCGCAACGTTCCGTTTAGGCTGATCTACTCGGTGCGGGCGCCGCAGGCCATCATTTATGCAAACGAACTCGGGCAGCTTGCATCGGAAAACGGCGGACCGGCGGTAACGTTCGCTTACACCAAAGTAACGCCGCCGGACTGGCCCTCGAAGCCCAAACGCATCGATGCGGAACTGATCGGGTCCGCCGCGCTTACGGCGGAGCAAAAACCGATCGCCTACATTTGCGGCCCGACGAGTTTCGTCGAAGCCGCGTCGGGGCTGCTGACGCAAGCGGGCTACGAACCTTCGCGTATCAAGACCGAGCGGTTCGGTCCAACGGGATGAGCATTAATACAACGTTCACCGTTCAGCGCGCCGCCGATCGCGCGACGTTCGACCATGGCTGGCTTCTCACTAGCCACTCGTTTAGCTTTGCCGAATATCACGACCCGCGCAACGTTAACTGGGGCGCGCTGCGAGTTTTCAATGACGATCGCGTGACCGCGGGTGCCGGCTTCCCCACCCACGCGCATAGCGACATGGAGATCGTGACCTACGTGTTGTCGGGTGAGCTCGAGCACCGCGATAGCATCGGCAATCATGGCGTCGTCGGCCCGGGCGGCGTGCAATACATGAGCGCGGGAAGCGGCGTTCGCCACTCCGAGTACAACCACTCGCCGAACGAGGGATTGCACTTCCTGCAGATGTGGGTGTTGCCAGGCAAGCTGGGCGGACCGCCCAGCTACGGTCAAGTTAACTTTGGCGTCGATCAGCGGCTCAACAAGTGGCTTCTCGTCGCGTCGGGAAGCGGTCGCGACGCGCCCGTCAGCCTGACGCAGAATGCAACGCTACTGGTCTCGCGGCTTGACGACGCCCAGCTGCAGCATCGATTCGAAACGCGTCGCTTGGAATTTCTGTTCGTCGCCGAGGGCGCGGTTTCGGTTTCGGCTGTCGGCGACGACGATTTGGCCCGTTCCGCCGAACTTCGGGCTGGAGATGCCGTTCGAGTCGGTGGTATTTCGCAAATAATGCTGCGCGGTACGGGCGAGGTCGTCCTGTGGGACCTACCCGAATGAGCGTCCGATCCACGATAGCCGTGGCGGCGGTGCTCTGTTTTTTATCTCCTTGCCGTATCGATTCGAAGGGCTCGCCATGGCAGATCGATCTTTTCTATTTGAGCGATGCGTTGTCGCGGTATCACCCCGATGCTTTTCATAGCGTTTCTCGCGCGGACTTCCAAAGGCGCGTTAAGGCGATCTCCGAACGCATCCCGCACATGAACGATGCGGCAACGATCGTCGCTTTCAAACAACTCGTTGCGTCGATCGGAGACGCGCACACGGGATTCGGCTTCTCCTCCAAACCGCCGATGAACTTTTTCATCTTTCCGATCAAAACATACCGCTATCCGGACGGCGTTTACATTCAGGCCGCCGCGCCGGCGTATCGCGATTTGGTTGGGGCGCGGATCATTTCAATCGGCGGCGTACCTGTAGACGAAGCCGAGCGTCGCCTCGATACCGTAGCGGATGCCTCCAACTCCTGGACCAAACGCTGGTGGCTTCCCTTTACCTTTCGCGGCGAGGTGTTTAAAGCGCTTGGACTCTCGTCAACGGCTGCCGGCGCGCGCTTCGGCATCGACCTGCACGGTGAAGTGCGAGTCGTTGAAATTCCCGTTCTGCGAGAACCCTTTACCGTCGGTTATAACCTGGGTGCGCCCTCCGGCTCCGACTGGAGCGACGGACGCGGCGGCACTGCGCCGCTCTATCTCCGGCACCTCGAGCACCCCCTGTGGTTCGCCCCAGCAGGAAGTGGAACGCTGTACGTACGCTGCAGCATCGTCGGAGACTCGAGCGACGAAACGTTTGATGGGTTTTTTGCCCGGGCGTTTTCATATGCGGACCGGAATGGAATCGATAGATTAATTCTCGATCTGCGAATGAACGGTGGCGGAAACAATTATCTGACTCCATCCGTCGTTGCGCGCATCGTGCAACGCCCGAATCTGAATCGGCGCGGCCACCTCTTCGTCATTATCGGCCGCTCGACGCAGTCGGCGGCAGAAAACCTCGTCGATCGTCTGGAGCGCGACACTGAGGCGGTTTTCGTCGGCGAACCGACCGGCGAGCGCCCGAACATGTATGGCGATGCTCAGCCTTTCGTCTTGCCGGAGAGCAAGATCGTGGTCAACATCTCGTCACTCTACTGGCAAGATATGGGCCCTCGCGACAATCGCGATACGACCGGACCCGAAATCGCGGCCGAACTGAGCGAGGTGGATTTCGAAAACGGTACCGACCCCGTCCTAGACGCGATCGCACGACCGTTGCCGCCGGCATTCAACGAGACGATCACCAACGGCCTCGGGCGCGGCGGCGGCGAGCTGCGCGACGCCTATAACGGGTACGTCAATGACCCGGTTCACCGGTTTTCACAGGTGGAGGCGGCCACCGAATACATGATCGAAGGCCTCGTCAATCAGAAGCAGTACTCCGATGCCCAGACGCTCTGCGAGTTAAATTTGCGTCGCTATCAAACTGCTCCGGCATACGATGCGCTAGGCAGCCTCGAGGAGGCGCGCAAGAACGTCGACCGTGCCAAAGCCGCATATCGCGGCGCGCTGCGCATCGACCCCCGAGATTCCGTCGCGGCCTCGCGCCTTTCTGCCTTATAGACGCGCACGGCAGCCAGGTGCTGCATTGCTTCAAGTGGTAGCCATCCTTATGCTCAACTCTTGGCGGAAGCCGCCGTTTTTAGCGGCTTGTCTTCTGACGTTTGCCCCGATCGCCGTCCCTGCAGCGAGCCTCCCGTCGATCGCAAATCCGGCCGTGCAGGCGGAGATAACTTCTACCATACAACGCGACCGCGTGCGCTTTGGCGGCCGAACGCCGCTCCCGGCCGCGATGATCGGCGTTTGGGACCGCAAAGGCCACGCCTTCGTCAAGACGTTCGGCTATGCCGACCTCGCCAAGAAAGTTCCGCTCACCACCGCCGACCACTTTCGCATCGGCAGCAATACCAAGACCTTTGTTGTGAGCGTCCTGCTTCAACTCGTCGGCGAAAAGAAGCTCTCACTGGACGACCCGATCGCCCGCTTCAACGTCGGCGTCAAGGTACCGAACGGCGAGAACATTACCGTTCGCGAGCTCTGCGATATGCGAAGCGGACTCTTCGAAGCCTACGATACACCGCAGTTCGATAGGCTCAATTTTAGGCTACCGCAAAATTTCAGTCCGCGGATGCTCGTCGAGTGGGCGGTTGCCCAGAAGCCCTACTTTGCACCGAACCAAGGCTATCATTACAGCAACACCAACTATTTGCTGTTAGGCCTGATCATCGAATCGGTGACCAAAGACAGCGTTGCCAACCAAATCCGTAAGCGGCTTCTCGAGCCCTTCGGCCTAGGGCAAACCGTCTTTCCGCAGACCGAGGCGATGCCCGCACCGTGGGCGCGCGGCTACACGCTGGATAAGAGCGGGAACTGGGAGGACGTGAGCAATAGCGTGCCGGTCGCTTTTGCTTGGTCGGCCGGCGCAATGATCTCCGATATGAACGACATCCGCCGATGGATCAAGCTCTACGCCACCGGTGCCGCAGGCGGACGCGGGACGTTGGCCGATCTCACCAACTGCATCCCGTTCTTGGGGAACACCTCGTTCGGGCTGGGTATTACGTGCAGCGAGGGCTGGTACGGCTACACCGGCGCGCTCCCCGGCTACAACACCGCCGACTATTATTCGCCGGCGACGGGCATGACGATCGTCGCGTGGATCACGTACCAGGCGCCGCAGCCCATAGAAGGCGTCGCCAGCGTCATGGTTCGCGACATCGCGAAAATCGTTACGCCGGCACGCGTTCCCTTCATCTATACGCAAAGCGAGTTGCACAAGCTCACGGGGAAGTAACCGGCGCACGCGGGCGGCACGCCCTCACGCTATCCTCTTCATATCACGCAGAGGAGGAACCCCGAATGTTCGCACTTCGATCGCTGGCCGTCGTCGGCACGCTCATGCTCTTGGCCGCATGCACGCCCTCCCCGGGCGGGTCCGGTGGCTTCGGTCCCGCGACCGGGACGAGCCTGGTCCATACTGCAAACGCCTCGCGCGGTAAGTCATGGTTCAATGCCGCCGCGCAGCAGAGCACGCTGCTTTACGTCTCGAATACCGGTGGCGTAACCGTCTATGCCTACGGCGGCAACAACTCTTTTACGCTCGTGGGCGAGCTCTTCGGGTTCCAAACTCCCGCCGGCGAGTGTAGCGACGCGCGTGGCAATGTTTTTATTACCGACGAAGCGGCGCGCGCGATCGTTGAGTACGGCCACGGCAGTATCACACCCAAGGCGGTCATACCCGACACACAGGGTCAACCGTTGAGCTGCGCGATCGATCGGACGACGGGGCACATGGCCGTGACGAACTACAGCGACCCGAGCGGCGCGGAGCCGGGCAACATCGTCGTTTATACTTTACCGTCGGGAACGGCGACGGAGTATTCCGACTCGCATCTCTACGAACCGCTGTACTGCGCCTTCGACCGCAAAGGAAACTTATTTGCCAACGCTTACGACGACACGTTTCACGGAGTACTCGGCGAGCTGCGCAAGGGCAATTCGAACTTCACCATCCTCACGTTGAGCGGCGGAACACTGAATATCCCCGGCTGGGTGCTGACCAAAGGGACGCAGCTTCTCATGGGAGACCTCTACGATCCCAAGACCAGCAGCATTTACCAACTGAGCGTGAGGGGCTCGACCGCCACCGTCGTCGGGAAGATCGCCCTGTCCGATACGCAAACGTTAGCGCAGTTCACGCTATTCGGCTCGGGTTCAGCCACCGCAATCATCGCTCCGGATAATGACTACAGCAATGTGCAGATTTACTCTTTTCCAGGGGGCTCGTCACTCGGTTCGTTTACCAACGGGCTTTCGCAACCAATCGGAACGGCCATCAGCGAATAGGCCGCTAGCGCTCTTCGGTCGGCAATCCGGCGTCTACCCAACCCTTATAGCCGCCCTCCAGCGCGACCGCGCGATATCCGCGGTCACGCAACGTCTTCGCGATTCGGCTGCACGAGTTGCCGCTGCCGCAGTAGAGCACGACTTCTTCATCTTTATCGAAAGGCAGATCGTCGCCCGTTTCGAGCGCGGCGCCTTCGGCCCGTATCGACCCCGGGATTTGACGGTCGTCGGGACTTTTGCGGATGTCGATGAGCTTGAGCTGACCGGCTGCAAGCTCGTTGGGTTTGATGAACTCGTCCAACACCATGGAAAACTCCGCCTTTCGCGTACCGCTACGCTCCTCACCCGGTAGACCCGCCCTCGATGCTATTGCACGGAGCGCGCCGGGCTCATCCCGCCGGGCTCTGCGGCCGTTGGAAGCGGCGCAGGCCGGGTAGACTTTACCTGATGGTTGATGGGTAAAGGCTCCTTAATGCGTGTTTTAGTTACTGGGGCGACCGGCTACATCGGCGGGCGCCTCGTCCCGCGCTTATACGAGCAAGGGCACACGGTACGGTGCATCGCCCGCGCTTCAGAGCGCCTGATCGGCCGTTTTCCGGAAGGCGTAGAAATCGTCGAGGGCAGTATCGACGATGAAGAAGCGGTTCGAACGGCGCTCGCGGAGTGCGAAGTTGCTTATTACCTCGTCCACTCGATGGGTTCGACCAACAAGTTTGCGCAGGCGGACCGTGAAGCGGCGCGCAAGTTCGGCGCGGCAGCTGCGCGAGCGGGAACTCGCCTTCTCATTTACCTTGGGGGCTTGGGAAACGATGGTGCAGACCTTTCGGCTCATCTGCGCAGCCGCCACGAAGTCGGCGCAGTGCTCCGCGAGAGCGGAGTTCCTGTTGTGGAATTTCGAGCGGCGCAGATCGTCGGCAGCGGCTCGATAAGTTTCGAGATGATTAGATACTTGACCGAGCGCCTTCCGGTCATGGTCGCGCCACGCTGGGTGGAAACGCGCTGCCAACCGATCGGGGTCCGCGACGTGCTCGCATATCTAATCGAAGCCTTGTCACTGCCGGCGAAGAGTGAGATATATGAGATCGGCGGCAAGACGGTACTTTCCTATCGAGAGATGATGCTACAATACGCGGCTCTACGCGGCTTGCGGCGCTATATCTTGGTTGTCCCACTCTTTACGCCAAAACTCTCTTCGTATTGGGTCCACCTGATCACACCGATACCGGCACGCCTCGCGCAGCCACTCATTCAAGGGCTTTACAACGAAGTCGTGGTTCACGACGATCGCGCAACGCGCGACTTTCCAACGATCGATCCGTTGACATACGGCGAGGCGGTGAAACTTGCGCTCGATCGTTCGCAGAGCGCCGATCGAGAATCCACCTGGTTCGACGCGTTTTCGGCGCAACTACCCAAGGGTGACTTCGCCGGCTTGGACCAGGGTATGCTCGTCGATCGGCGCGAGCGCACGGTCGCGGCCTCGTCAACGCGCACAGCGGAGATTTTCTCTTCGCTCGGTGGCGAGCGCGGCTGGCCCGGGGCCAATTTTTTGTGGCGCGTTCGCGGCTGGATCGACCGTATGGCCGGCGGCACGGGCCTACGGAGGGGCCGGCGTTCAATGAAAAGCCTCCGCGTCGGCGACGCCGTCGACTTCTGGCGCGTCGACGAGTACCACCCTGGCCGGCTGCTGCGTCTTCGGGCAGAGATGCTAGTCCCCGGGCGGGCATGGCTCCAATTTGAAACGGACCCTATCACCTCGGCCACGAGCCGTATCGTTCAAACGGCATTTTTCGAACCGCGCGGACTTTGGGGTTATGTTTATTGGTACGCTATACTTCAGGTCCACGGCTTCGTCTTCGGCCGTATGATCAGAGAGATCGTGCGCGCCGCGGAAGCCTGATTTGGGGACCGCTCGTCCGCACAAGGAGACTCCAACAATGTTCAGCGCTATTCGGAGTGCGCTCTTAACCGCAGCCCTGGCCGCATTGATTGCGGGCGGCCTCGAGCCGCTCTTGGCGAGTGCAGGCGGCGCGGCCCCGCCAATATATCCCGGTGCAGTCCCCGCTACGCGTCCCTCGGGCGTCGCCTTCAAGACTCCGCCCGCGCAAGCCAAGACCTACGTTACCGAGGATAGCTTCGCCAAAGTCAAGGCTTGGTATCAAGCCCACCTCAAGGGCGCTCCGGAGCTGCAACAGCCCGGCATGCAGAAGACCGAAGACGCATTTCTCGCCGGAAAGGCCGCGTCGGGAATGGTCGTAATGGTGCAGAGCTATGAGGGCAAGACCTGGATCGTCATCGGGCCCCCGATGTAACGTGGCCACACGACTTGGCTCGTCGAGGCGGACGTTTTGTGCAGCATCGATACTTGTCGTTAGCGGCTGCGCGCAGCTGCCGGTAACACTGTCACCCGGCTTGGGCACGAACAACGGCGCTGGTTCCGCTTTAACTCCGCACGGCAAGGCGGCGATTTGCGGAGACAAGTCGCTGTTGACCGGCCCTTCCGTGCCGCCGAAGGGCTCGGTCGTCGTCCCGGCCGGCGACAACTCGTCCCTGATCCCGGCGCCTCACACGACCTACTGGTTTGCAAGCGGAAGGCACACGTTTGGAGCCACCGCCTACGGTCAGATTACCGCAAACAACGGAGATGTGTTTATCGGCGGACCCGGCGCCGTGCTCGACGGACGTCTCAAAAACCAGTATGCGTTCACCGGCGACGCCGCGGATGTAACAGTCGAGTATCTTACGATCCGCCGCTTCGGAGCCGTCGGCAGCAACAACGGCCAAGGTGTCGTCAACCACAACTCCGGGCCGAAGTGGCTCGTGCAATATAACACGGTTACCGACGATGCCGGGGCCGGCGTTTTCCTCGGTCCGAACAGCACCACGCGGTACAATTGCCTTTCGCATAATGGAGAGTACGGTTTCTCATCGTATGCGCCTCACGGCGATCGCGACGTCGTTCTCGACCATAACGAGATCGCCGGTAACAACACGTACGACTGGGAGAAACACGTGCACGGCTGCGGTTGCTCGGGTGGGGGAAAATTCTGGGACACCAACGGCGGCACGGTGACCGATAACTGGGTTCACGACAACCGGGGCCCGGGGCTTTGGGCCGACACGGACAATAACGACTTCGACTTCGAAACCAACGATATCGAGGCTAATACCGCCGAAGGTATCATCGTTGAGATCTCCTACAACGCTCGGATCCGCAACAACCGATTCGTTCGCAACGCCCTCGTCGCCGGGCCCAAGAATCCGGGCTTCCCGACCGGCGCCATTTATCTCTCGGAGAGCGGCGGGGACGCACGCGTTCGCGCCCGTTACGACACGATCTCGGTGACCGGTAATACCTTCGTCGACAACTGGAGCGGCGTGGTGCTCTTTGAGAATGCCGACCGCTTCTGCGGCTCGCCCAGCAACAGCAGCAGCCGGTTCTGCACGCTGGTCAACCCTAAAATCGTCAAACTAAAAACCTGCATAAAGGGCAACATTCGCAAAGAGCCCTATTACTCCGACTGCCGTTGGAAGACGCAGAACGTAACCGTCACGGATAACGCGTTTACGCTCGATCCAGCGCACATTGCCGGATGTGCTCCGTCCGCTTCCTGCGGTCTGCAAGGCCTGTTCTCAAATTGGGGGACGTATCCGCCATGGTCTCCATATAAAGGCCCGGTGATTGAGAAGGCGATCACTTTCCATCAAAGTGACGACTTCTCAAATAACACCTATACCGGCCCCTGGGAGTTCATGGCGTACGATCAAAGCCGCGTGCTGACGTTCCCGCAATGGCGCCGCGCCCCATACCGGCAGGATAAGGGCAGCGAATATCAGGGAAGCCCTTAAGCCGCTATTTGTCCGAAGGGGTGTAGGCGGCGCCTTCAATGCCGCTATAAAAATTCGGACTGGCTACCGCCGACCACGCGTTCGACGAAACCTTACCCACGTCGAACCAGCCTCCGGTGTCGCCGATCGCCATTTTTGTTCCCGCGGCATTAAAGCCGCCCGATACCGGGTCGCCAATGCCGAAGGCATTTTGAAGCGTCGGCCCCAGCACGTTAAATGGAGTGCCGCTCGTTGCCAGCGGCAGGTGATACTGCGAGATCGTCCGCGCCTTTTGGTCGATTACGTTCAGCGTCTTTCCACCATTGCTCGCATAGACGCCGCCGAAGAATCCGTACGTGCCGATCGGCTCTACGATCGTAAGCTTCGGACTCTTCGTGGGGCTGCTAATCTCGCCCAGGCCAAAACCATACGTGCTCTGATCGTAGCCGCTGAACGTAAACCACAGATTACCCGACGAATCGACGTCCATGAAGCCGACTCCGCAGATCGGGCTGCAGTTAGTTCCGACCGAAATCAAACGGGGTACGGAGTTCGGGCTGCCCTTCGGCCACCATTCGAAGCCGGCGCTGAGCGAGTCGTTGCAGCTCGGGTTACAGATCTGGATGTCGTAAAGATTGAGGGAGGCAAAGACGTTGCCGCGCGAGTCGATTCCGCTATCGTAGCCGTAGCCGGCGAACGAGGCGCAACCAGGGACGTGACTCGGACACGCGGGCGTGTAGCGATGGAGCAGCACGCCGGCGCTACTGTATTCTTGGACGGCACCACTGGTAGCGCTGAGCGACGTTAACTCGCAACCAACCCACACGTTGTGCGCGCGATCGACTTTGAGAGCCACGGGCGAATAGCAGCTGTTCTGTGAGAGATCGACGGCCGTTACGGTTTTCCGGCCGGTCGAGTCCTGACCGAGCAAATAATTAAAGTTGGTATCCGAAGCCCACATCGCCACCTTAGCTCCCCGGTTAAATGCTAGATGCGGGCGCGCACGATCGTGCCGTGCGTTGAAACGCTGCATCTCCGGCGGAATAGGAGGCGTCATGAGGGATCTCAACGTCGCCTGCGTCGACGCTGAGGGCGTGGTGCCGAGGGGCTCTCCAGCGGTCCCACCGCAGCCGGTAATCGCGGCGATGGTCAGCAAGGCGAGAACAGAATTTAAAATTGCCTTACGCGGTAACATCTATTGGCACTCCTTCAAAAGCTGTTGATAGCACGACGAGCGTCACGATGTGCACCGCAGCCGGTTCGAGATGGTTGAGCAACTCTTCGAGATGTGCGACGTCACGCACGACGACCTGGGCGATGAAGGAAAACTCCCCGGTGACACGGTGGCACGCAAGAATTTCGCTTCGCTCTCGCGCTACCTTGACGAAGCGCGCATCGGGACCGTTGGGGCGCGCGAGAATAAATGCCGTGACCGGATAACCGAGCTTGGCGGCTGAAAGCCGGACTCCGTAGCCCTCAACGATGCCCGCCTCTTCAAGCCGCCGAATGCGTTCGGCGACGCTCGTGGCCGAGAGCCCGACGACCTTGCCGATCTCGGCAAACGAGTCACGCCCATTGCGCTGGAGCGCGCCAACGATGGCACAGTCGACGCGATCGAGAGCGTGGAAACCCGGGCGTTTGGTCAACGATCCCCCAAAGTTCGAGGCAGCGGCGCCTCTTTTCGAGGCTTTGCGCCTGTTTTCCGTCATACAGCGACGGTACGATATGCGTGTGTCCGTTGACTGCATGTTCGTCACGTGCGATATCGTTCCGGCCCTCGACCCCGACGATCGCGCCGCGGTCCGCGAGCTTCGCGCGCGCGGCGTAACCGTCTCGACCGGCGTGTGGAGCGACCCAAGAGTCGACTGGTCGGTTGCGCGGCTCTGCATGGTGCGCTCAACCTGGGATTATCACCGGCGTTATGACGAGTTCGCGCGATGGATCGCGCACGCCTCATCACAGACGATGGTGCGTAACGATCCGCGCCTGCTGCGTTGGAACGCGCATAAGTCCTACCTGCAAGACCTCGAACGGTCTGGCGTTCCGATCGTACCTACCGTTTTGGCACGGCGCGGAGAATGGCTTACGCTTTCCGACGTGCGAAACGCACGGGGCTGGCGCGACGTCGTGTTCAAACCGGCGCGCGGCGCGGCGGCCTTCGATGTAACGTTAGTCCGCGAGGACCGATCCTCGAAAACCGGCGGCCAGGCTCGCCTGGACCGGATGCTGCAGACCGAAGACGTTCTCATCCAGCCCTATCTGGAATCGGTCGCGAGCTACGGCGAACGAGCGTTGATATTTCTCTGCGGGCGCTTCTCGCATGCGGTGGTGAAAAAGCCGTTCGATCAAACGCTCGTGGTTGGCGACGAGCCGTCGCTAATCGTCGAGGTGACTCGCGACGAGCTTGACGTGGCGAGGCGAGCCTTGGCGGCGGTTCCCGGAGAGCCCCTTTACGCGCGAGTAGACCTCCTCAACGACGACGACTGGCAGCCGCGCGTGAGCGAGTTGGAGTTGATCGAACCAGGGCTCTACTTGAGCCTCTGTAAATCCGCACCGGCTGCGTTCGCCGACGCCGTAGTCGGCGAGTTGGAGCGCCGATGAAATCTACGGTGCGGCCGCGGCCTTTCCGTGGTTTCCTGCGGCAAACGCAAGCGTCGCGCTTTCTTGGCGGTGCGACACGAGGGTGAGCCATGGTACGATAAGGTGTATGTTACGCGGCATTGCACGTACCGTGCCGGCCCTCGTGGCGGCGGCGCTCCTCACGGCCTGCTCCAGCGGCGGCGCGACTTCGCCGGGCGTCCCGGTTGCAGCTAATGCCGCAAAGCCGGCGGTACACACGCGGGCCGTCTGCCCGCGTCGCCACGATCCTAACCTTGTCTACTGCGAGTCGCTGTTGCGAACGGACGTTCCCTCGGGAACGCCGGCCGGTTATGGGCCGACCGACTTGCAATCCGCGTATAACTTACCTTCGACGACGAACGGCAGCGGGCAAACCATCGCAATCGTGGACGCGTTAGACGATCCCAATGCGGAGGCGGATCTCTATATCTATCGCAATCACTTTGGGCTACCCGTCTGTTCCACGCTTAACGGATGTTTCAAAAAGCTCAATCAAAACGGCAAGAAGCATCCGTACCCACCGCCCGACGCCGATTGGTCGATAGAGATTTCCCTCGATCTCGATATGGTCTCGGCAGCATGTCCGAACTGC
>CAZMPP010000005.1:9035-25116 GCA_964568035.1 uncultured bacterium | reverse complement strand
TGCTCGATCAGACCGGCGTCACGCCCCGCGCTTTGGATCTCCTCTTGCAACGCTAGCAGCGCCGCCTTCACCTCATCGCGATGTCGCTCGGCCTCGGCGATTTGCGCGTTGCTGCGTTCTTGCGCGGCCAGAAAGACCGGCAAGAGGTAGCGGAACCACAGGTAGACCAAGGCGGCGATGAAGACGACCGAGGAGACCACCTGGCTCCAGACCGCGATCTGCAGATAGAGCTGGTCTTGGCTCATCTTGTAGCCTCGGGGATGACTCGATCGATCATGAAGCCGGCGAGCTTTAGCACTGCCTCGCCTTCATTGCTCCGCGCCGCGTCGAGCTCGGCCTGCGCCGTCTGCTGGGCTTCCTCGACGATGCGCTGTGCGCGATCGGCGTAGTCGGTCGACAGCTGCGCGGCCTCGTTCGACGCTTCCGCTCGAGCGGCGGCGACACGCTGTTCGGCTCGCAGCCGTGCCGCGGCCCGCACCTCCTCGGCCTGCGCGCGCAAGCTGTGCGCTTCGGCCTGATAGCGATCGTAATCGGAGACGAGGCTATCGATATACTGCCGCCGCTTGTGGATTGCGGCCGCGACCGGCCGCAAAAAGACGACGTTAAGCAGCGCGAAAAAGATCGCGAAATTAAGGAGCTGCACGACGAGCGTCCCGTCGATCGAGAGGAAGCCCATCCGCTACTATTTCACCAGTGCGGTGATGATCGCGGGCACCTTTGCCACGACGAGGAGAATGTAGAAGGCCAGCGCGATGGCGATGAAGGGCACCGCCTCCAGCACGCCGACGCCCAAGAACATGAACAGGAAGATATTGGGCCGCGCCTCGGGTTGACGCGCGATCGACTCGACCGCCTTGGCGGCGACGGTGCCGTCGCCCACTGCGGAGCCGAAAGCGACGCCCGAGATGATGATGCCGAAGCAGATCAGTGCGGATGCCGCGATTAACGATTCAGGATTCAACGACGTTCCTTTCCTAATGGTCGTCGGCGAGCGCCAACGAGAGATAGACTATTGCCAACAGCGTGAACACGAACGCTTGGATCGTTCCGACGAAAAAGTTGAAGAATTGGATCAAGATGGGGACGACGGCGACGCCCAGCGAGAGATTGAAGAAGCCGATGTTGATGCGCGCCAAAATGATCGAAGTGATGATAACAAAGAGCAGCTCGCCGACGAATATGTTGAAGAAGAGACGAGCGGCCAGCGTAATCGGCCGCAGAATTTCGTCGAGGATGTTGATCGGCAAGAGCGCCGCAAACGGTTTGAGGACGTGTCCGAAGTATGAAAAGCCCTTCTTGCGAAACGCCACCGTCTGAATCATGACGAATACGACCAGCGCGAGAGGCACCACGGTGTTGAGATCGGCCGTCGGCGAACCGCCGAAGGGTAGACCGAGCGCCTTGAAGGGGAGAACGCCGAACTGATTGAGCAGAAAAATAAAGATGAAGAGCGCTACAAAAAAGGGCACGAAGCCTTCGCCCCCCTTCCCGAGCACGCTCGTCACCAAGTCGGCGATATAGTTGAAGACGGACTCCAAAACGGCCTGACGCTTGCTGACGTAGGGCGAACGATAGCTCGCCCCAATCCAGCCAAAGAAAACCAGCGACACCACCATGACCAGCCAAGTGGTCATGATCGTATCGGCATGGACCGGCCCAAGCACCGGCAGATGCCAAAGAATATGTTCGCCGATATTTTCCTGCACGCGTTATCCGTTAAGGCTTCCGTCGGAAAGCTCGCAACGCTCCAAGCGCATAGGTTGCAAGCGGGAAAAAGAAACCGGCGAGAAACGGCCCGAGCGACCACCAGGGGCCCCGAACCGCTAACGCCGCGGCTACTATACTAAACGCGGCCAGCCGCAGTAAACTACTTAGCCCGAAGAAGAGCCGGCTTCCCGTCTGGACCAGGCGCTCGCTTCCCCGCATGATCGCCAGCATATTGCCCACACCACAGGCTCCGCCGATCGCCAGCGCGACGGCTCCCCAACGTGAAAACGGGACCAAAAGTGCCGCCACCAGCAGTATTAGCAGGAGAGACCTTCCCGCCACTACCCATTTAAGGCGATAGTAAGCCGCGAGGTCGGCCGCCGACTCGGCGGCCCCGTAAGGTTTCACCGCATCGCCCGTGCGAGGAGACGGAAGGCCGAGTAGCCGCCGATCAAGGCGCCCAGGATCAGGCCGGCCGGGGCCAGCAGCGGCTCGCCGCGGCGGTCGGCGACAAGAATTCCGGCAAGCAGCCCGAGGACGGCGGCGCCGGCGAAGGTGCCTCCCGCCGCGACCAGCGGGAGAAGCGTCTTCACCGCGCGGCTTCCGCGCTTGCGGTTAGACCCTGAAATTGCTCCGGGTAGACACCACCGCGAAGCCGCGCCAAAAGCCAAGCGCCAATTCGCTCGGCCGCCCGCCCGTCACCGTAAGGATTGACCGCCTGCGCCATGCGCTCGTACGTTCTCGAATCCTCGAGCAGGCGCCGTGCCGACGCGACGATCCGCTCGCGGCGGTGCCCGATGAGCTCGAGCGTGCCGGCGAGCAGACCTTCGGGGCGCTCCGTTTCGTCGCGCATCACCAGCACCGGTTTGCCGATACACGGCGCCTCTTCCTGAAGACCGCCGGAGTCGGTCAGAATAAAGCGGCTGGCGCGGACTGCGGCGACCATTTGCGCGTAGTCGATCGGATCCACCAAGATCACACCGGGAACCCCGGTCAGGACTTCTTTAGCGACCGGGGCGACGTGCGGCGATGGATGCACCGGCCAGTAAAGCTGCGGCGCTTGCGGAAGCATTGCGATGTCGCGCAACGCTTCGGCGATGTCGTGCATGTGCGGGTGGTTTTCGCGACGGTGAGCGGTCACCAAAATCGTCGGCCGGTTCGGATCGAGTTCGTCCCACCGCGGCGGCAGGGGCAGATCGTCGCGCTGCGCCGCCTCGGCGAATGCGTCGATCACCGTGTTCCCGGTGACGAACACGTCGTCGGCTGGAACGTTCTCCAGCAGCAAGTGCTCGCGAGCCAGCGAGGTCGGCGAAAAGTGAAACGATGCGATCGTGCCGGTGATCCTGCGATTCATCTCCTCGGGATACGGCAGCCACGGATTGCGCGTGCGAAGGCCGGCCTCGACGTGGCCCACCGGAACGCCGGCGTAAAATGAGGCGAGCGCGGCGGCGGAACTCGTCGTCGTGTCGCCGTGCACCAGCACGACTTCCGGCTTGGCTTCGGCTAGCGCGCCTTCCATTCGCGTCAGCACGCGGGTCGTGATCTCGGTAAGCGTCTGATCTTCGCTCATGATGTCGAGATCGTAATCCGGCGTTATGCCGAAGAGCACCAACAGATCGTCGAGCATCTTGCGATGCTGCGCCGTGACGCAGACGCTATGGTCGATCGCCTCGTGCCGTCCCAACGCGTGAACGACCGGCGCCATCTTGATCGTGTCGGGGCGCGTTCCAAAGACGCTGAGAACGCGAAGCTTTTCGGGGGTAGCGGGCATGCGGCTCCTATGCGTGGCGGAATACGTGCGTGAACTGGCCGGAAAACGCCAGTGCGACCGCACCGAGAACAAAACAGACCGCGTAGAGCAGCAGCACGGCCTGCCGTACGTTGAGCCCAAAGCGGAAGATCAGCTGATGGTGAAAGTGACCGCGATCGGCCTCGGTGATGCGCTTCCCCGTGGTCGCCCGGCGCACGATCGCGGCCGCGGTATCGAGCACCGGAAGGGCCAGAACCAGTAGCGGGACGACGACGCTGATCGCGATCGCCGTCTTGCTCGCGCCGATGATCGAAACGGTGGCAAAGACGTAGCCGATGAAGAGCGAGCCGGCGTCGCCCAGAATGATGCGGGCGGGGTTAAAATTATATGGAAGAAAGCCGAGCGCGGCACCCGCTAATGCAATAACCACGAGTGCGACGACGGGACTGCCGTGCAACGCCGAGATAACGAAGAGGAAGACGCTCGAGATCGCCGCCACGCCGGCGAGCAATCCGTCCAGTCCGTCGAGGAAGTTTATTGCGTTCATCATCCCGACGTACCAGAGCAGCGTCAGCGGCACGCCGAGCCAAAGCGGAAAGTCGATCCAGTTCGTGCCCGCGTTGCGGTCGAAGGGATTATTGATGCCGGGGATCACGAAGCCGTAAAACATCGAAATCAGCGCGACGACGATCTGCGCGATTAACTTATTACGCGGACGCATCTGCATCACGTCGTCCCAGATTCCGACGCCGAGAATCAACAAGCCGCCGAAGAGCAGCCCGACGAGCTTATGCACCGCGTCGAACTGTTCTGCGGCCGGTACCAGCGCAAAGGGCGGTGCCAGCGAGACGCCGAGCACGGTAAAGAGGGCGAAAGCAAAACCGAAGAAGACCGCGATGCCGCCGATGCGCGGCTTGGGAAGCGCATGCATGCGGCGTTCCTCGCCGCCGTTGTCGACGATGCCGAGACGGAGCGCGAGCCGCACGATCAGCGGCGTTCCCAGCGCGCTTACCGCGATGGCGATCACGAATGCCGCAGCATACACGGCGCCCGCGGTCGGCGAGAAGGGCATCATCCGCGCGCGCCCTCCAGCGTGGAGTACTGGACCAGCGCGACGCCGGCTTCAGCCAGCAGCTGGGCGGCGACCGCATCGGGATAGGCTTCATCGTAGACGATCTTCGTCACGCCCGCGCTGATCAGCAGCTTCGAGCAGTTCACGCACGGCTGATGGGTACAGTAAGCAACGGCGCGGTGGAGGCTCACCCCGTGGAGCGCTCCCTGAACGACGGCGTTGGCCTCGGCGTGAGTCGCACGCAGGCAATGTTCGTTGACCAGCGTGCAGCCGACCTCGGTGCAGTGCGCGACGCCTCGCGGTGCGCCGTTATAGCCGGTTGTGAGAATGCGATGTTCGCGCATGAGAACGCAGCCGACGGAGGCGCGAGGGCACGTCGCACGCGTACTCACGGTATGCGCGATCTGCATGAAGTACTCGTCCCAGCCCGGGCGCACGGTTATTCTCGCAAGCCGCTAGGGAACGTCGTAGCGCGAGGTAAGCTCGCGGACGCGTCCGCGGAGCCGCTCGGTTTGCGCACGCTCCTCGATGTCGTCGAAAGCAGCGCAGATAATGCGCGCGATTTCGCGGCAAGCGTCTTCGCCCATGCCGCGCGACGTGATTGCCGGGGTACCGATGCGTATGCCGCTGGCCACCATCGGCTTCTGCTGATCGAACGGTATCGCATTTTTGTTGACGGTGATGCCGATCTCGTCGAGGTACGCCTCGACGGCCTTACCGGTCAGCCCTTTGACCGAGACGTCGACCAGCATCAGATGCGTGTCGGTGCCGCCGGCGACGAGCCGCAGCCCGGCACGCGAAAACTCCTCGGCCATCGCCCGCGCGTTTTCCACGACCTGGCGTTGATAATCGCGAAACTCCGGGCGCAGCGCTTCGCCGAAGGCGACTGCCTTGGCCGCAATAGTGTGCATCAGCGGGCCGCCTTGGATACCGGGAAAGACCATCTTGTCGACCGGCGTTCCCCACTTCTCGGTGGAGAGAATGAAGCCGCCGCGGGGACCGCGCAACGTCTTGTGCGTGGTCGACGTCACGAAATCGGCAAGCGGAACCGGCGAAGGATGCAGCTCGGCGGCAACGAGTCCGGCGACGTGCGCGAAATCGACCAGCAGCGCCGCACCCACTTCGTCGGCGATGGCGCGAAACGGCTCGTACTCCATGATGCGCGGATAGGCGCTAGCGCCGGCGACAATCAGCTTGGGCCGGTGCTCCAGCGCCAGCGCGCGCACTTCGTCGAAGTCGATGAGCTCGCTGTCGCGTTTTACGCCGTACGCGACGGCGTTGTAGAGTTTGCCCGAGAAGCTTACCTTCGTTCCGTGCGTCAGGTGGCCCCCATGCGCGAGCGACATGCCGAGCACGGTCTCGCCGGGCTGCAAGGCGGTCATGAAGACGGCCATATTGGCCTGCGCGCCGGAATGCGGCTGCACGTTGGCCCGGTCCGCGCCGAAGATCTGCTTGAGGCGCTCGAGCGCGAGTATCTCGGCGCGGTCGACCCATTCGCAACCGCCGTAATACCGCTTTCCGGGATAGCCTTCGGCATATTTGTTGGTCATCACGCACGCCATCGCTTCGCGAACCGCGCGGCTGGCGTAATTTTCCGAAGCGATCAACTCGAGATTCTCGCGCTGCCGCAACTCCTCGCCGGCGATGGCCGCATAGATCTCGGGGTCTTGTGCTTCGACGCGGGTGGTTTGCAGAATGTCCATGGCCTAGATTACTCTCCCGACGCCGTCGCTTCGTGCACGACCGCCGGCGGCGTTTGTGCGTCGGTCACCGCGCCCTGCTCCAAGTCGCGCAACGTTCGCGCCCGCTGCGCGTCGCCGAACTCGAAAAGCTGCTCGGTGCGGTGCGCGTGCCGGCCGCCGTCGAACGGCGTCTCCAAAAAGATGTCGAGCATTCGTTCGATCATCTCCCAGCCGGTCAACCGCTCGGAGAAGGCGATGACGTTGGTATCGTTGTGCCGGCGCGCCAGCTCCGCGGAATACGGCTCGGCGACCGGCGCGCAACGAATGCCGGGAACCTTGTTGGCGGCCATCGCGATGCCCAAGCTCGAACCACAAACCACGATGCCGCGTTCGGCCTGCCCGCTGGCGACGGCCTCGCCTACGGCGTAACCGTACTGCGGGTAATCGACGGGCGTCGCATCGTGCGTGCCAAAGTCAAGCACGTCGTGTCCGCGCCCGCGCAAAATCTCTGCGATGCGGTCTTTATATTCGTAGCCTGCATGGTCGGCGCCGACGGCAATTCTCATGGTCTCTCGGATATCAAAGGCGAGGGTGGGCTAGGACGGGCGGTCGAACTTCCGACGCCGATGAAGCTGGCCTGCGCGAGCGGTCTGCTCCACCGCGCGATCGAGCACGGGGAGCTCACGCAACTCGAATTCCTCGACCTGTGCGCGCGCGAGTTGGCTTGCGATGGCGTCGTCTTGGACGTTCGGCACTTTCCGCGGACCGACGACGACTACCTCGCGCAGGTCAAGAAGATGGCGACCGACCGCGGGCTTTGCCTGGCCGCCCTTGCCGATGCTACCTTCTTTCTATCGGACGGCGAGCGCATGCGATCTATCCTGGAGCGTGCGGCTTTATTGGGTGCGCCTTTGGTCGCGGCACCGCTGGCGCGCGAAACGGACTGCGCGTGGAGCGAGCAGCTCGAGCGGCTGGGAGTCGCGACCGGCCTTGCCAAGACCGTCAACGTGACGCTCGCGCTACGCAACGCACCGGCGACTTTTGCAGCCGGGACGCACGATTGTAAACGCGTCGCCAAGGAGACCGACTCTGCGTGGTTACGCTACGGCCCCGAGCCGGGACGATTCGACGCGGCCAGCGATCCGGCCGCGCTTCGCACCGGTACGGTGCTGCTGTGGAGCGACGCGAGGGCGGATACCGAGCGCTCGATCGCGGCTACGGCGGCGGCCTTCGATGATTTCCGCGGACATCTCGCGCTGGACGACGGCGCCGGCGAGGCAAGCGTAGAAGGGATTACGAGCGCGATGCGCGCGTGGCGCAAAGCGCTCGACCGCAGATAGCGTCTGGTACACGCGGTACGAACCTGCATTCTCGCAGGTGGGTGCGGCCCGGGCGCCGTCCGGCAGGTATTTAACTCACCGATCCGTCGTTACCGGAGCTGATGCTCCCTAGGTCATATAAGTCGGCTCGGTACCAACATGCACTGCGCGCGGATCGCAGTCGAGCCCCTCTACCGTACCACTGCCGGTCAAGCGGCAACCGAGCAGCCCGAGGAAGGCGTGCTGTCCGGTTGAATGCGGTAGCGACTCAACGATGAAAAAGCTTTCCGTAAGCGTAACGCCGCTCGAGCTCCCGCTCGTTCACCCCTTCAAGATCGCGCGTGGCGAGGAACTCGTCGCGAGCACGGCGATCGTGCGCGTTCGCTGCGGCGAGCTCGAAGGTATCGGCGAAGCGGCCCCGATCGAGCGCTACGGCGAATCGGTCGAGAGCGTCGCCGCGTACTTCGCCTCGCACGGGCCGGCGTCGGACGACCCGTATCATTTAGAGGCCTTGCTCAACGCCGGCATCCCGGCCGCGGCACGCGGGGGCCTCGACCTCGCGCTGCACGATTACATCGGCAAAGATTTAGGCAAACCGCTTTACGCGCTGCTTGGTCTCGATCCGTCGCTCACGCCCACGACGTCTTTTACCATCGGGATCGCCGACCCGCAGACGACGCTGCGCAAAGTCGCCGAAGTCGGCAATCATCCGATTCTCAAAGTCAAACTTGGAATCGGCTCGGCATCGGAACAGGTCGAAACGATCGGTGCGATCCGCGGATGCTACGCCGGCGCAATCCGAATCGATGCGAACGAGGGCTGGGGCGTCGACGAAGCGATCGCGATTCTGCGGGCACTGGAGGCCTTCGATATAGAGTTCTGCGAACAGCCGATTCCGGCCGGGCATCCCGAGCAGCTGCGCGCCGTTCGCGAAAAGGTTCGGATCCCCATCGTTACTGACGAAGACTCGCTCACGGCCGCCGACCTGCCGGCACTCTATGGTTGCGTCGACGGCGTCAACGTTAAGCTGGCCAAAACCGGCGGGATTCGCGGCGCGATCGCGATGATCAATACGGCGCGCGCGCTGGGATTCAAAGTGATGATCGGCTGCATGGTCGAGAGCGCGATTGCGGCGACGGCCGCCGCCCATCTCTCACCGCTGGCCGATTGGGCCGACATAGACGGACCGTTCTTGGTGTCGCACGATCCGTTCGCCGGCGTCACCTATGACAACGGAAAGCTCATTCTGCCGGACGCACCGGGTCTGGGCGTGCGCGAGGTCGCGCCGGCATGAGGCGTTACATCATCCTCGCGCCCGGCCGCTTTGTCGAAGACGCCAAGACGGCGCACGGCGTTATACGTTATGGAACCGATGAAATCGTCGCCGTCGTCGATCCGTCCGCAGCCGGGCGTCGCGTTCGCGACGTGGTGGCGCATCTCGATAGCGACGCTCCGATAGTCGCTAGCGTCGCCGAAGCACTGGCCTTTTCGCCGACCGCGCTGTTGATCGGGACGGCTCCGAAAGGGGGAGGTTTACCGCCGGAGTGGCGCGCCGCCGTGTTGGAAGCGATCGCCGCGAAGCTCGAGATCGTCAGCGGTCTGCACGAGATACTCGCGCAAGATCGCCAGTTTCGACGGGCGGCAGCGGCCGCCGAAACGACGATTTGGGACGTCCGCGAGCCGCCCGACGTGCCGCTCTTCTCCGGCGATGCCTACGACGTGAGCGCGCCGGTTCTGTTGACGATCGGCAATGACTGCGCCGTCGGCAAAATGAGCGTTTCGCTCGAGCTCGTCGCCGCGGCATGCGATGCGGGGGTCCGCGCGCGTTTCGTTCCCACCGGCCAGACCGGAATTCTCATCGCCGGTTGGGGCATTTCGGTCGACCGGGTCATTGCCGATTTTGCACCGGGAGCCGCCGAGCAACTCGTGCTCTATGCCGCGCACGAAGGTGCGGAGCTGATCGTGGTCGAGGGTCAAGGTGCAATCAACCACCCCGCGTACGCACCCGTGACGCTGGCGTTGATGACCGGATGCGCGCCGGATGGATTGATCTTGGTCTGCGATCCGCAGCGCACGACGATCGAGTCGTATCCGACGCCGATCCTCGATTACGCCGAGTTGATCGCTTTACACGAGGCCCTTCTGGCCGGCGTCAAGCCGGCCCCGGTAATCGGCGTCGCACTTAATACCCGCGGAATGTCCGACGCGCAGGCACGCGAGGCAATCGAACGCGCCCGCAGCGAGACCGGGCTGCCTGCCGACGACGTTGTCCGCTTCGGCGGGGCGCGGCTCTATAACGAAGTCCGTCCAAGCATCGTCAAACGCGCTCCGCGAACGAGCCGCGCGGCGAGGTGACGGCGCACCGGCTCGGCGCCGTGCTGCTCTGCGCCGTTGCGCTCTTCGGCTGCTCGCGCCCGGCCCAGCCGGCGCGCGGCGGCCTTCACAACGCGTGGACCGTCCCGGGCGTGCTGCGGCTTGGCGAAGACGAGGAGCCCGATGGCCTCAATCTGATGTACGCGCACACTGCGGCCGCCGATACGATCGCCGGCATGCTCTTTACGTTTATCCTGCGCTACGACGCGCGCGGGAATTACGTGCCCGATCTTGCCACCGAAGTACCGACCCCAAGCAACGGCGGGATCAGCGCGGACGGCAAACGCATCGTCGTCCACTTGCGCCGCAACGCCGTCTGGGCCGATGGCGCGCCGCTGACTGCGGCCGATTGGCTCTTCACCTATCGCGCGGTGATGAATCCGGCAAACGCAGTCAAGACCCGTTACGGCTGGGACGAGATCGCGAGCGCTTCGGCGCCCGACCCGCACACGATCGTCATCCGCCTCCGCCGTGCCAACGTCGCGGTGCTCGGGATCTTGGGAATGGGCGGCGCGGCCTATCCGCCGCTGCCGGCGCATCTTCTGATGCGGCTGCCGGACCTTAATCGGGCAGCATTCAATCAGCAACCGCTGTCGAGCGGCCCATACTTGCTCAAATCTTGGAACCACGGGAGCTCGCTCGTGTTCGTTCCAAATCCGCGTTACTTCCGCGGCACTCCGAAACTCAAAGAGGTCGTCTGGAAGGTCATCCCCGACGTGAACACGCTCTTCAACCAGCTCGCGACACACGAGGTCGACGTTTATCCCAACGTCAATGAAAACTCGATCGGCCGTCTTTCTGAAATCTCGGGAATTCGCGTGGCTCGCAACCTAATCGCCAGCTGGCGTCACCTCGGCATCAATATGAGCCGCCCGCAGCTTGCCGACGTGCGCGTGCGCCGCGCCATCGCCGAAGCCGTCGATTGGAAGCGGCTCAACGATACCATCTACCACGGTATCGACCGGCAGGCCGTCTCCGACATCTTTCCGGAGTCGTGGGCGGCACCGCACCTTCCCTCGTACCGTTACGACGTTAACGATGCGAAGAAGTTGCTCGCCGACGCCGGTTGGCGCGCCGGCTCCGACGGCGTGCTGCATAAAGGCGCGCTGGCGATGCATCTTTCCATCTACGCGACGACCGGGCATCAAGAGAATACCGAATCCCAAGTCTTGATCCAGTCAATGTTGCGCGAGGTCGGCATCGACGTCGCGGTGCGAAACTATCCGGGCAGCTATCTCTTCGCGACCGACGGGCCGCTCTACACCG
This sequence comes from uncultured bacterium, assembly GCA_964568035.1. Taxonomy (GTDB): domain Bacteria; phylum Vulcanimicrobiota; class Vulcanimicrobiia; order Vulcanimicrobiales; family Vulcanimicrobiaceae; genus Cybelea. Next base: position 13,947 of record CAZMPP010000005.1, on the reverse strand, counting down.
GTAAGTACGACCTCGAATGGTCGATCGAGACCAATGGTCCCGATCCGGATAACTCCGGCAGCTGGAACGGTGCCTTCATCCCGCCGCGCGGTGCGAACACATCGTGGCTCGACGACCCCGTCGTCAATCGAACCAGCGAGTCCGCGGCGAGCACCTTCGATCAGGCGACGCGTAAGGCGCTCTATGCGCGTGAAGAGGAACGCCTGCGCGAGCTCGTTCCTGCGATCTTCTTCAGCTGGCGCGCCAACGTCACCGCCATCAACGCGGACGTGCGAAACTACGTGCCGGCAGCCTTCATCGGCGACAGTTGGAACGCGTGGCAATGGAGCATCTAAGCCCCTCCACGTTTACACAGACTCTGAACGCGAGAGAGTCCGCTCGTCTCTCGTTCGAGCCGGCGCGCGGCGGCGTGCTGAGCTGGAACACGCACGCGCCGAGCGGACGGCTTTCGTTTCGCTTACTGCGTGCAGGACAGCCGGCCTCGGAATGGATGGATTACGCGCAGTGGCAGCCGACCGGCGCGAAGTCCTTCAGCCCGGAACACGAGGGCACGCGCGTCGAGGTGGAAGTTATTGCGGCAACGCAGCCTTTCGACGGCATCGAGGCGCGAGCGCGCGACGTGCATTTCGAACTTCTCGCCTTCTCGTCGCCGCTGCGCTGCCGCCCTTCGCTTCCGTTCGGCCGCGAGGCGATGATTTTAGACGTACCGGCGCGCTCGCAGTATGTCGAAGGATTCACCGAGCGCGGATGGTGCAGTCCGGCAAGTCTCTCGATGCTCCACGCCTATCACGGCATCGAGGCCGGCGTGGCGGAAACGGCCCGTGAAGTCTTCGACCGCGCCTATAACGGCACCGGAAATTGGTCGTTCAACGTCGCCTACAGCGGCCGAATGGGGCTACGCGGCGTCGTCGCGCATCTGCGCAATCTGGACCACGCGGCGCGTTTAATCGAACGGAATCTGCCGATCGCAATCTCGTATTCGTGGCGCGGCGGCGAGCTGCCGGGCGCACCGCTCGAGCAGTCCGATGGCCACCTCGCCGTGCTCTGCGGATTTACCGGGAGCGGCGACTGTGCGGTCAACGATCCGGCCGCGCCCAACGTGCGCGTGGTTTATCCGCGCTCGGCGCTCGAGCGCATTTGGCAGCGTAACGACGGGATTGCGTACGTGGTCGCTCCGGTCGGGGTCGAGTACGCCGACGTCCTTGCCTCGGCCGCGCCTTAGCGTGCGAAGTCTCGACGAAATTTCCGCGGCGGTCGTTCGCTGCACGCGCTGCGCCGAGCTGCGCGCCTACACCGCACAGGTAGCACGCGAGAAGAAGCGCGCGCACCGTGAGTGCGAGTATTGGGGGCGTCCGGTGCCGGCTTTCGGCGACCCGCGCGCTCGGCTAATGCTGGTCGGGCTCGCGCCGGGCGCGCACGGCAGCAATCGCACCGGCCGCCCGTTTACCGGCGACGCGTCGGGAGATTTTCTTTATCCCGCGCTGTATCGCGCGGGTTTTGCTTCGCAGCCGGTGGCGACGAGCCGCGACGACGGACTCGTCTTACGCGATTGCCTGATCACCGCTGCCGCGCGCTGCGCCCCGCCGCAGAACAAGCCGACCCCGCAAGAGTTGCGCAACTGCTTTCCTTATTTAGTGGAAGAGTTCGAAGCGCTCTCGCGTTTGCGCGTCGCCGTCGGGCTGGGCGCGATCGGATTTACCGCGATTTTGCGCGTGCTGCGCGAGCTCGGTTTCACGCTCGAGCCGGCGGATTGGACCTTCGGGCACGGCGCCGAGGTTACGGCGCGGTCGGGCAAGCGCTGCGTCGTGGCGATCGCGTCGTATCATCCCAGCCGGCAAAACACGAACACCGGCAAGCTTACCGTGCCGATGTTCGACGCGATCTTTACTCGGGCGAACGAGCTTCTGGCGCGAGACGGACGTGCAGGTCGCGCAGCAACTGCTCCGGTACGGCGCTCGGCGCGTCCATCATCAGGTCGCGCCCGAGCTGATTCTTCGGAAAAGCAATAACCTCGCGAATGCTCGCCTCACCGCAAGCGAGCATCGCGATACGGTCGATCCCCAGCGCCATTCCGCCATGCGGCGGCGCGCCGTACTCGAGGGCTCGCACGAAGAACCCGAAGCGCTCCTCGATTTGTTCCGGCGTCAATCCGAGCATCTCGAAGATCTTGCGCTGTTCTGCGGGCTTGTGGATGCGGATCGAGCCCGAGCCGAGCTCGTAACCGTTGAGCACCAGATCGTAATGCTGCGCGCGCATCTCGAGCGGCGAGCGATCGATCAGGTCCCAGTCGCCGGGTGCCGGCGCGGTAAACGGGTGGTGCGCCGGAGCCGGCACGCCGGTCTCTTCGTCGATCTCTAAATACGGAAAGTCTGTAACCCAGGCGAATGCGAAGCGCTGCGGATCGCGCAGATCGCAACGATCCCCGATCTCGTTGCGCATCTTTCCGGCAACCGCGTATGCCAACGCGCGCTCCCCGGCGAAGAGCAGCAAGGCGTCGCCGTTTTCCGCATCGAGTGCGGCGCTTACGGCAGCGACGTTCTCGTCGTTGAGGAACTTCGATGCCGGTGATTTTATGCCGTCGGGACCGAGCGAAATCCAGACCATGCCTTTGGCGCCGAACTGCTTGGCAATCTCGGTGAGCGCATCGAAATCGCGCCGCGATAGCGCGGCCCCGCCGGGATAACGCAGGCCGACGACGGCTCCGCCGGCATCGAGCGCTCCGCGAAAAACGGCGAACTCGCTCTGCGCAAACGCGGCGCCGACGTCGGCCAGCTCTAGTCCAAAGCGCATGTCGGGCTTGTCCAAGCCGTAGCGAGCGATCGCATCGTGATGGCTCAAGCGCGGGAAGGGCGGCAGATCCGTCTCCATCACCTGCTTCCAGACGTAGCGCATCGCCGACTCCATCGTCTCGAGCACCTCTTCTTGCGTGCAGAAGGCCAGTTCTACGTCGAGCTGCGTAAACTCCGGTTGCCGGTCGGCGCGCAAATCTTCGTCGCGCATGCAGCGCGCGATCTGCATGTAACGGCCAAAGCCCGAGATCATCAGAATCTGCTTGAGCATTTGCGGCGACTGCGGCAGCGCGTAGAATGCGCCGGGATGCAGGCGGCTGGGAACGAGATAGTCCCGCGCGCCTTCGGGCGTCGACTTGATCATCATCGGCGTCTCGATTTCGAGGAAACCTCGCGAATCGAAGAAGTCGCGGAGTGCCTTGATGATTTGGTGACGCACGCGGAGATTGCTCTGCATGCGCGAGCGCCGCAAGTCGAGATAGCGGTACTCCAGACGCAGATTTTCGTCGACGGCCTCGTCGCTGTTGACGGCGAAGGGAGGCACTTGCGAGCGGTTGAGAATCTCCAGCGAATCGGCGGGGATCTCGACGTCGCCGGTTGCCAGCCGCGGATTCTCCGTTCCCCCGGGACGCCGGCGCACGGTGCCGGCGATGCGCAGCACGTCTTCGTTGCGCAGGTGCTCGGCTTCGGCAAAGGCAGCGTTCTGCGGATCGAAGACGACTTGGGTAACGCCTTCGCGATCGCGCAGATCGACGAAGATCAGGCCCCCGTGATCGCGGCGCCGATTAACCCAGCCTGCGAGTTCCACCGTCTTGCCGGCATCGCCGGCGCGCAGCGCTCCGCACGAGATCTTGTCGGGCATTATCCTTCCTTAACTCCGGAGACGTAATAATATTGCAGGAGCAGCTCCCGCGCCAGCCGGGAGCGCGTGGATTGCCGGTCGAGATAGCCGAGCAGCAGCGGAATTCTCCCGAGCGCCGAGTGAAGGCCGAGAGAAACCGGCGTCATGCCGAGGTTCATCATTACGCCGAGATGCGGATGCTTGCGATAGAACCGCGCCGTCGAGCGCCCGGCGAGCCTCATCTTCTCCTTCTGATTCTCATAGGGGACATCTTGGCAGTGATAGTTCACGGCACGCGGTTCGTAGAGAATCTCGATGCCCAAACGTTGCAACCGGTAACCGAGCTCCAAATCCTCGTGACCGTAACCGGTAAAGCTTTCGTCAAAGCAACCGGCGCGCAAAAGGTCATCGCGCCGGACCGAGGCGTTGCCGGTCAGGAAGTAGAGCCACGAAAGTTTTTTTCGCGAGGGCGGATGGAGATGCCCGCGAGCTTCGGGATGGTCGCGCTTGTATTGGTAATCGTTATAGTCTTTGACTTGCACCTCGAGACCGACGACGGCAACGCCGGCTCGGTCGCGGTGGTGCTGCAGGTGAATGGCCAGCAGATCGGGTGACGCGAGAATATCGGCATCGTTAAAGAGCACGACCTCCCCGCGAGCCGCCGCGATGCCCGCGTTACGCGCCGCCGCGCGACCGCTGAAAGGCCCGGCAATATGGCGCACGCCGGGGCGCTCGCGGCTCAGGGCGGCAAGATATTCCGCCGTTCCGTCGGTAGAGTTGGAATCGCAGACGAGCAGCTCGTACTCCGCGGGCGCCATACTCTGCGCGAGCAACGTCGGCATCACCAGTTCGAGCGTCTCGAGGCGATTGTAGGTCGGAATGACGACCGAGACGTCGGGCAGCGGCGAATTCACGATTGCCTCATGAGACGCGCGACTCCGCCGACGATTTCCTGCCGGAAGCGCGCAAGCGACGCCTCATCTTCGGTTGCCGGCTTGCGAACGAGGACGTGGGGCACGCCGTACGGCGACCACTCCTGCGAGTTTAGTCGGAAGTAGCGATGCTCGAAGGCAACGACCGTCGGGCGGCCGACGGCGCTGGCGACGTGAGTCGCGCCGGTATCCACAGTGACGACGATCCGGCCGCGCTCGAGTACCGCCGCCCACTGATGGAACGGAAGTCCGTAGATCAGCCGTGCCACGTTCGCGTTTTTTTCGAAATACGGCGCTTTCGATTCGCAATCGCTCGCCAAGATCGCGACCGGGCGTGTGATCGTCGATCA